>NZIQ01000061.1 GCA_002691685.1 Flavobacteriaceae bacterium
CGACTTAGGTATTCTCTGGAATTAACCTGTTTTCTGCCCATCATGATTAGCTCTTGTCCATCAGAAAAATTCTCCCATATTGATTTATTATTGTCTATAGAAGAATGATCTTGGTCTACATAAGCGATTTTTGCCGTATCTCCAACGGCAAAATTACCTTTGTCCGGTTCTAATTCATTCATTATCATCTTAAAGAGTGTAGTTTTACCTGCACCATTAGGACCAATAACACCAACGATACCTGCCTGAGGAAGATTAAAGGTTAGATCTTCATATAATAGTTTGTCTTCAAAACCTTTACTTATTTGAGCAGCTTCTATTACGTTAGTTCCTAATCTTGGTCCATTAGGGATGTAAATCTCTAATTTTTCTTCAAGTTGTTTCTGATCTTGATTTAAGAGACGGTCATAGTTATTTAAACGCGCTTTTTGTTTGCTTTGTCTTCCTTTTGCGCCCTGTCTAACCCATTCTAATTCTCGTTCAAGTGTTTTTTGACGCTTAGAAGCTTGTTTACTCTCTTGAGCTAATCGTTTAGACTTTTGATCGAGCCAACTAGAATAATTCCCTTTCCATGGTATTCCCTCTCCTCTATCTAGTTCTAGTATCCATCCTGCCACATTATCCAAAAAATATCTATCGTGTGTTACCGCAATTACTGTTCCCTTATACTGAGCCAAGTGTTGTTCTAACCAGAGCACTGATTCTGCATCGAGGTGGTTTGTTGGCTCGTCGAGAAGAAGCACGTCAGGTTCTTTTAGCAGTAATCGGCATAAGGCTACTCGCCTTCTTTCTCCACCTGACAATACACTAATTTTTTGATCTGAATCAGGAGTACGAAGCGCATCCATTGCAATTTCAAGTTTAGTGTCTATATCCCAAGCATTTGTTGCATCAATCTGATCTTGAAGACTGGCCTGCCTATTCATTAACTCCTCCATTTTGTCCGGGTTCTCATAGACTTCAGGTAATGCGAATTGGTCGTTTATAGCATTGTATTCCTCTAGAATACTCATGATTTCTGATACTCCCTCTTTAACTACTTCTATTACTGTTTTATTTTCATCTAACTGAGGTTCTTGCTCCAACAAACCAACGGTATATCCAGGAGAAAAAACAACATCACCTTGATAGTTTTTATCTGATCGAGCTATAATTTTTAAGAGTGTACTCTTTCCAGAACCGTTAAGCCCTAATATTCCAATTTTTGCACCGTAAAAAAAACTTAAATAAATCTCCTTGAGTACTGGGGTGTTGGCATTTTTAAAGGTTTTAGTCACCCCTGACATTGAAAAAATGACTTTTTGATCAGACATATTAAAAGAAATAAATTAAACTCGTCCTTTAAGAGCATTAAACACCCATGCGTTTGCAAAAAAACCAAGGGCTACTGAAGCGAATCCCCAACCAGCAATATCATCATATCTAAAGGCAGCTAAAGCCAATAAAATCAAACCAATAACAATCATCAGTATAGTGGCAAATGCTAAAATTTTGTTTTTATTCATAAGAAAAGTGCAAATAAGCTAGTAAATATCAAAAATAAGATGCAATATACTTAATTTTATGTGCTTGCTATGAACAAAGAAATGACAAAGGCTTCAGACCATATGACGAATCATGATGCACATACCAGTGCACTTAATGAATTATCTAAATTGTCCTCACAGATACAGTTAGGGGGAGGTAAATCAAGAATTCAAAAACATAAAGAGAAGGGAAAGTTAACAGCCCGAGAACGAATTGATTATCTTTTGGACAATCCAAAAGATGCAATAGAAATAGGAGAATTTGCTGCTCACCAAATGTATGCTGAACACGGAGGTTGCCCATCAGCCGGTGTTGTTGTGAAAATTGGAAAGGTTTCTTCTAAAATGGTTATTGTTGTTGCGAATGATGCTACAGTAAAAGCTGGTGCATGGTTTCCAATGACGGCTAAGAAAAATCTTAGGGCACAAGAAATTTCCATAGAAAATAAAATTCCAATAATTTATTTGGTCGATAGTGCAGGTGTTTATTTACCGATGCAGGATGAAATCTTTCCTGACAAGGAACATTTTGGTCGGATTTTCAGAAATAATGCCAAAATGAGTAGTCAGGGTATTTTACAGATTTCGGCAATTATGGGAAGTTGTGTGGCAGGAGGTGCTTATTTACCTATTATGAGTGATGAGGCGCTGGTTGTAGAAAAAACAGGTAGTATCTTTTTAGCTGGCTCCTATCTTGTTAAAGCAGCAATAGGTGAAAATATTGATAATGAAACATTGGGTGGAGCTCATACACACTCTGCAATTTCGGGTGTAACAGATTACAAAGTAAAAGATGACTTTGAGGCATTGGATACCATAAAGTCTATTCTTGACAAAAGCAATGTTCAAAGTGCAGGTACTTTTGAACGCTCAAAAGTAAAAATGCCAGAGTTTAAAAGCGGGACTGTTTTGGACTATTTCCCCTCGGATCGATCTAGACCATACGATATGCGTAAGATCATAAAAACCATTGTAGACCAAGGTAGTATTACAGAATATAAGAAAGAATATGGACAGACACTTTTGACACTTTATGCAAAAATTGACGGCTGGTCAGTTGGTATTGTTGCTAATCAAAGAGAAATCGTTAAAAATGCCAAGGGCGAAATGCAAATTGGAGGTGTAATTTATTCTGACTCTGCTGACAAAGCTGCAAGATTTATTGCGAATTGTAATCAGAAAAAAATACCCTTGATTTTCTTTCAGGATGTAACAGGTTTTATGGTTGGAAGTAAGAGTGAACACGAAGGTATAATTAAAGATGGTGCCAAAATGGTTAATGCTGTGTCAAACTCTGTTGTACCAAAGTTTACTTTTATACTCGGGAACTCATATGGAGCAGGAAATTACGCTATGTGCGGAAAAGCTTATGACCCACGATTTATTTTTTCATGGCCAAGTGCTCAACTCGCCGTAATGAGCGGAAATTCTGCTGCCAAAGTACTGCTACAAATTGAATCTTCACGTTTAACGAAAAGTGGTCATGAGTTAAGTGAAGAAAAAAGTAAAGCGCTTTACGACAAAATAAAGGCTTCCTATGACAACCAAATTTCACCCGTTTACGCGGCATCAAGATTGTGGACAGACGGTATTATTGATCCCTCAAAAACTAGAGAGCTAATCTCAAAAGGAATTGAAATAGCCAGCTACAACGCAAACATTGACACATACAACCCAGGAATTTTACAAGTTTAGATCTCTAAGTCAATCCAGTGCACTAAGCTTGAGGTTTGGTGTAGCACCCCCATCTTTTGTTTCAGATCATTGTAGTTAGTACCTACAACCCTCAAATTAAAGACAGTTGGAGTCTTTTTCTTATTTCCTAAATACCGTACCAGAACTTTCCACTTTCCGGGCAAGTTTTCATCGATTTCAAATTCAGTTGAATAAAGTCCTAATCGCTTGTTTTCAGATACTTCAGCTAAACTTTGAATTGAGGTATATGACTTTGAAAAATATTTATTTTCTGGATTTACAAATACTAATTCAAATTCACTCTCTGGATCAGACCACTCAATTACTATTCTTTTTGTATTGAGTTCTTCCGTTTCCGATGATTCATCAATTATAGCCTCAATTTCTCGCTCTACTCGAAGCGGAGTGCGTTCAAAATTAAAGTAAGATATTCCACCTAATTCCGCAGCCCTAAATAAGAGTGCAGCCGCTTTATCTTTTTCATTATTCAAGCGATAGGCCCAAGATAAGTCCAAATAAGATTGTAGGGCATCTGTATGACCTTTAAAAAGCTCTTTGAAAACAACTAAACCTTTTTCAAGTTCATTCTGTTCTAACAAATATTGACCCAAAGCTCTCCTCGCTGAGTACGTATTTTTATCTTCTAGATCTCTTATAGCATTTTGTTTTTCGCTCATATCACTCTCTTGAAATAATCGAGAAAGATTAGAAGTGTAATGATTTTCTTTGGAATTCATTCCATTATTTGAATCAACATATGTCAATTGAAAATTTCTTTGATTATCCTCGTATGTAATAGCCTCTTCGTTAAACTTATTGTATCTCAAAAGTGCTAGATCAATTGGTTTTCCATTTTCTCCTATAGGATGTGTATTTGCTCTGTAGGTATTAATTAAAATAATCCCACCTTTTCCAAAAGTTCCATAACGAACATTTGCAGATCTAGACGGGATTAGTGCTATTCGCATTATGTCGTTTGTGTCTAGCCAATTAGGATAAGTATCAAATAATTGTCCGTCTATATCATAACCTGCAGCTGTAGCACCAAAGCTAAAAGTTGGTCTTAAATAAATCTCTTTTGAGCCATAAGCATCATTATTGATGTATACTCCAGGAAACTTACCTCTTAACATAAAGGCCAAGTCACCTCCAGTTTGTGGCATTTCGTCTTCATTGAGCATTCGCATTTGAAAGGTTGCGCGTTCTTTGTCTAAGAAACCCCAAAAGGTTTTTATTAAATTTTTATTGATATTGTACTCTCTGTATTTATCTAAATATGTTTTTTTACGTTTTTTGACGACCTCTACATTTTCTAACTCCTCCACCACGGCGAACAGATTTACCTCTAAATTTTCCTCGGATTCTTCAATTCGTATCAATTGGGTTTGCATTCCCATATAGGTAAAGGCAACTAAGCTTGGTTCATTCAATTCAAACTCAAAGACTCCATCGTTTTTAGAAACTGTCAAAAGTTCTTGGTTTTTCTGATTTTTGATGTGAACAGCATTTAATTTCCCATAGTCGGTTTCTACAACCCCTTTGACCATAATTTGTGCAAAGACTGCATTACAAACCAACAATAATGCTAATAGACTTAATTTTTTCATAATTCAACAGATGTTATTTTAACAACTTTATTTAATTCATTTAGGGTGATAGCATATTGCTCTTTAGTCTGATTAGATGAACCAAAGTTAGAAATAAAAGTGCATAGCAAGAGTAATGGAGTTGAACTGTTTGGGTCTAAATTCCCTTTAAATTCAGTTAAGAATTGCCAATCTCCTTTGATGCTATCGTCATAAAACTCAAATTCTTTTAAAGAACCACCTACTCTAACTTCATCACTAAATTCGTTGATTCCTTGATCTGTAGAATGTTTAAAAGTGAAGAGTTGCTTACTTGGATTTACTATTGATATATCAAATGCCGCCAATGGATTATTCCACTGAAACAAAACTCTCATTTTGAGACTAGTAGAAGATTTTAAAAAAGCAGGAATCTGACTATCGTTTTTAAGATTCTCAGATTTCGAAACTAAATCTTTTTTATCTCGAGTTATTATTTTCTTGAGATCTGTATTTCGTATAGAACCCTCAATTTTTGTTTCAGCTGATTGCAATAAACTATACGCATCTTTAAAATTTTCTTTCTTTTCATTGAGTTGATACATTAAATAATCTCTATCAATTGAAGGATTTATGGAAGTTAAAACAGCCTCAGATAGCAATAAAAGGTTCTTGTAATATTGAGAAGAGCTGTTTAGACTAATCACTTGTAAAAGAGCAGATTTTAATGTTATGGGGTCCCCAAACTTCTCAAAAATGGAGGTTAAACAATTAATGGCTAGTTCGTCCTGTTGATGATTTACAAAAAATTGAGCCGCCTGTAAATACAAATTTGCATCAAATGCATTAGTTTGTCTTAATTTAAAATATTCGTTTATAGCAGACTGTAAATCACCCTGAGCTGACAATAGACTGTAGTACATGAGATTTTCTGTAGACCATTCTTGAGCAGTTTGCTCAAACGTATTTTTATTCAAATTTGATTCCTTAGATACCCCTAATCCAGCTTTTGCACTTTTAGTAGTAATTAAAATAACCCCATTTGACCCGAGAGAACCATAGCGATTAGTTGCTGATAATCCTTTTAAAACTTCAATCTCGGCAATTTGATTTGGATCGATAAAATCGAATTTGGCATCTGGACTTCCTCCAACAGAGCTAGATTGTTGCTGTGGTACACCATCAATTACTACTAACCCATAATTATTGAGCAATATGGAGTTATTCGTTCGCATATTAATTTTAGACAAATCAGGCATTCCAGAGGCATTATTGATCTGAACTCCTGAAAACCGTCCTTGGACAGCGGCACCTACATCGGTATTTATCGGACCAAAATCGTCTCCACTTATTTTTTGAGTAGCTACTCCAATTTTATTTGTGAATTCAAAATCTGCTTGACCTTTTAGAAAGCCAAATGCCTTTTCCTCAGTTAGTATGACCTCGTCTAATTGAAAAATTCCACTTTTTAAGAACAATTGATCTGTAAAATCCTGGCCTACAACTAACCATTTTGAAGTTAAATATGCCCTTGACGTTACCAAAACACTATCACCAATTCTAGCTGGAATAGCAAATACACCTTGCGAATTTGAATTAAAAATAGAATCTAATCCGTTTATTAAAAATTGAACATCAGGCGTTGGGATGTTGTCAATAAAAACAGCTCCGTTTACAAGGGAATTCTCTGATGTCTTATTGGCTGAATAATCAATTAATCTAGCTCTTGAGATAAGTGCTGTTCTTTGTAATGCCCTTTGATCTGAAAACAAATTAGAATTAACAATAACACTTTTTGGACTAATTCTTATTTTATTCTTTTTATAACGGTTTGTCAAACCCGAAAAAATGTAGACCGGTTGTTTACCAAAAACATCATTAATTTGACTGTAAAGTGCTGTGCCGCTATAATTTAAGGATTTGATATAAGTTTTCAGCTCAGACCAATTAGCATTTGAAATATCAAATGACTTCGTCGCTTTGTCCGTACTAAAGTCAACAAAGCGAATATGAACATTCTTCCATAAACCAAAAAGAGAATCTAAAATTTGAAAGTCTTTTTGAATCTGTCTATTTTCCATGGAAATCGATCGATCCCAAGCCATGTTAATACTATCTTTCTGTCCAAAAGCAGCTGAAGCTAGACAACAGCAAAGTACTACTACTAATTTTCTCATTTAATTTCCTAAATGTGAACTTAATCTTGGTATGATAAACATTTCTTTTTGTCGGCCTCCGACGTATCTAAATCCATCTTCTCCGAAAAATCCAGCCTCTTCCAACATAATACGGACATCGGTTTCCCATTGGTCAATGAAAATCGTATTATTCAATTCAATTGCATAGACGGTATTATAGTTCAACGGATAATATCCATCCGCTTTTTCTACACCACCCTGTGAGTCCCACATCCCAATAGTTGTGCCTGAAGAATGTCCATAAGAGCCTAATGGATGTGTATAAATCGATGGTCGAAGTCCTGCCGCTTTAGCCTGATCTAAGGACGCTTTCAATATTTCATTTCCAGTTTTCCCTTTCTTCATATTTGCTATAAGTACGTCTTGCACTTTGTTACCCGTTTGAAATGCTTCAATTAGATACTGAGGAATCTGTGTCTCATCAGAACTGCGTACATAGGCCATTTCTTGGCAATCAGTATTAAGTCTTAAATAAGTGATACCAAAATCACAGTGTAACAAATCACCTTCCCTTATTAACAGGTCATCTGGTCGATTAGAAAAAGATTCTATATGAGATACCAACTGTGAAGAAGACCTTTGAATATCTACCGTCGGATGAAACCATGTTTTAAGTCCTAAATCATTTGCTCTTTGACGAAAAAACCACTCTACGTCAGTTATAGATGTTACTCCTGGAGTAATTACCTTCTCTGAAAAAGCATCTTCAATGATTTGATGCGTAATAGCCACAAGTTGCTGGTATATTTCCATTTCGCGTGGTGTTCGAGTCT
Organism: Flavobacteriaceae bacterium; assembly: GCA_002691685.1. Classification (GTDB taxonomy): domain Bacteria; phylum Bacteroidota; class Bacteroidia; order Flavobacteriales; family Flavobacteriaceae; genus UBA3478. The sequence goes on from NZIQ01000061.1 coordinate 7,758, forward strand.
CGATCCAAGCAGTGGATAATTTTTCAGCAGAAACAATGCGCTTTTGATATTTAGAAGGTAAATAAGACATCAATAAGTCGTAATCCGTTTTTACAATTCCATCACCTATGTTAAAGTCTTTGGAATAATTTAATCCAATTTTTTCTGGATTGAACTCCCGAATAACTTCAATCAGCCTTTTCATTTGGTCCGGTTCCTTTTCTTTATCCCAAGCAGATATAATGGCCTTACCTACGTTATATCGGGCTATGGCTAATTTCTCTATCGTATTGTTTTTTCGATCTCTATAGAATACTAAAATTGTTCTTCTTCTCGCATTGAGCCAGTTCGCCGGCAACATTGTTTTCACTACAGGGTCTTCATTATACTCTCTTGAAATCAATAACCACATATCAATGCCATTACTATCCATCAATTGAGGCAATAAAAATTCAAAACGCTCTTCTAAGATCTCATCAATGACTCGAGCTCTCTCGCGCATAGGTAAAACCTGCTGAGCATTTGTGTTCCAAGTTAAAAGTGATAACAAAACAAGTAGAATACAATTGTATTTCATAACATTTATTTTTATAAAATTAAAGGATTAAATCTTGACTCTGTAAATTTTAACGAATCACTAACTGTTAATTGGCTATTGTTTGATCATCTAACTTTTTCAAAGTTTGAATTTTATCTACCTTATTGGTATGAGAAGTTTTAAATTCAGCTGTAGTGTATACTTTTTTTGGTTTGTGGTAAACATCGAAATCAACAGCGTTTAAAAGTTCTTCATAAATGGTTTTATTCTTCTTTGATTCTACAATAAGGATTGCGATTTGACCAAAGTCATCATTTTCTTCAGCACTTATAAAAAAACGTTCTTTGATAAAGCCAGATAACTTATTTTCTATTTTTTGAGGATTAATTTTTATACCGCCAGAATTAATTATTTCATCGTAACGTCCTACGTATTCAAAAGAAGTGTTATCGCTTAACTGCACAATGTCATTGGTTTGAAATAAGGAATTACCTAGGTGTTCTGCCTTTATACGCAAGCACGATCTTTTATCAGTACTAAAAGAAATACCATCAAGCGCTTGAAAATACTTGTCGCCTTGATAATTTAATTTTCTAATGGCCACGTGAGTAATGGTTTCGGTCATACCATAGGTTTGGTAAAGCTCATTATTTGTTTCATTAATACCCTCTAGCAAAGCTTCTTCTAAATCTCTAGAAATTGGAGCTCCTCCAATAATTATTTTAGGAATTGCCTTTAGCTGTTCTATAGATTTTTTTGCTTGGTAGGGCGTAATTGCTGAAAAATCTATATTAACACCCTTTGGGATATCACTGTAAGGATTGGCCTTTGGTCTGCTAACTACTAAATCTGAGTTCAATACAATACTTCTGATAAGCATCATAATACCTGCAATCGAAGAGAGTGGTAAACACAACCAAAGGGTGTCAGAGGAGTGAAGACCAAAAGTAGAAATGGTCAATGATGCGCTCTTTCGCATATTTGATTTGGTTAGACTTATAAATTTTGGGTTACCAGTCGAACCTGAAGTCTGTACCTTGAAATCTAGTTCATTGTCAAACCATTTCGTGTAAAGGTCATTTAATTCTAGTAAATAAGGCTCCTGTGATTTAGATAAAATTTTAATAAAATCTTTGGCTTCTTCTACCTCAAAAACATGTTGTTTAAAAAACAACCTCATAATTATCCTATTCTAAAGTACTTTTGACCTTTCCAAAAAGTCTATAGTTCCAGTCAGACCATTTATATTTTTTTGCCAAAATCATTAGGATTAGTGGATAAATGACTAATAATGGAATCCACATAGTAAAATTCAACTCTGGTTTAGAAATGTCAATGTATAAAGAATCCACTCTAAAGGCTGTCCATTCTGCGGAAACGAGTAAAGCACCAATTAAATTGTTCGCGGCATGAAAACCGAGAACAAGCTCTAAACCTTCATCCATTAGGGTTATTATTCCAAAAAGAAACCCTGTGCCAATATAGTAGGCCAATATACCATAACCCAATTCACCTACCTCAGGGTTTGCGATGTGCATCAGACCGAATAAAACAGAAGTAATCATCAGAGCAGCCGCTCTACTTTTAGTGTGTATGCCTATTCCCTGAATCATATGACCTCTAAATAGAAGTTCTTCAAAAGAAGTTTGTAATGGTATTAGTAAAACCGCAATAAGCGCAAAAGTCATGAATTTCTGCTTGTCAAAATTCCAAACAAAATTCTCTGGAGTCCTAAAGATTTCTATAAATGTCAACCCACCAACAATTAATCCCCATAAAAAAAAAGAAAAAAATATTCGTTTATAGTCTACCCTTGAACGAGAACTTATTGCAGATTTTAAGGGTAAGTTCAAAATAAACTTATACCAAAAAAGCATGAAAAAGAAACCTAATACTAGAGGAAGCAAGTTGATAACGAGTACCGTATTCATTCCTAATTGATCTATCATTTGAGTCATCAATTCCTTTGTGTCTGCCTCAGAAGTCATCAATGCGACGTAATTCAAAGCCATAAAACCCATGAAACCGACTGGAATGAAAAGATATCTAAAAAGTGAGGTGTTTCCTTTGTATGCTTGTTCAATAAACATAATGATCTAATAATGGTTTTAGTTTCCAAGTTAACCCTTTTTTGTAAAACAATTTTGAGTCCTCAATTTGTAGGGGTGATTCGATATTGTTGCTATACAGTGATCCGGTTCCCAAACCCTGTGGCATTTTTGTATTTTTGCTCGAAGTCCACTGGCTAATCGCATTAAGACCTATATTGCTTTCTAAAGCACTTGTAATCCACCAGCCTATCTCTAAATTTTGTGCTTCTTCAATGTATTGATCACCGATTTGAAATCCACCTAATAAACCGGGTTTAAGAATAATATAATCGGGCTTAATAGTCTCTAAACAGGATGTCATCTCATCGGAATTTCGCAGTGAAATGAGTTCTTCGTCTAAGGCAATCTTAATAGGTGATTTTGTAACGAGTTCAGCCATTTCATACCATTGTCTTGCAGCGATAGGCTGTTCAATGGAATGAATATTAAAATCAGAAAGACGTTTAAGTTTTTCCAAGGCCGTGTTCTGGTCAAAAGCTCCGTTGGCATCTACTCTCAATTCTAATTGATCTACGGGGAATTTTGAACGAATATTTTTTAAAATAGATAATTCTGTGTCGAAATCAATAGCACCGATTTTCATTTTTAAACATCGAAAACCACATTGAATTTTTTCTTCTATTTGACTAGTCATAAAGTCGCGTTGCCCCATCCAAATTAAACCGTTGATAGGGATACCGCATTCATCGGAGTAAAAGTCTGTGTCAAAAAGACAAAAAGAATCTTGATTTAGGTATGATTTTTTTAGTTGTTCTAAACCAAATTGAATAGATGGGTATTGGTTTAAATCACTGAGTTCTTCAAATGAATTTATAGTCGTTGAAGGTTCAAAAAATACCTCAAAATGATTTTCGACCCAACGTGCAATACTTTGAATTTTTTCATCAAAGTCTGGTCTGTCGTCAAATGAAAGTCCTTGAAATAAATTACACTCGCCTATACCCCAATTCTCATTATTTTGTGCGTACAAAAAATAAGTTCTTTTTCGCGCCAATACTCCTCTGGAAGTTCCTCCTGGGGTTTTAAAATTTAAATCGTAATGAAATGCCGTTACTTGTGCCTTCACGAGTCAAAAATAGGTGCTAAAAACTAAACCACACTTTTGCTCCTTGATTATCTAAATCAAAGCTTAATTCCGAACCGACTTGGTTTACTTGTCTTTTCACTAAAACCAAACCTATTTGACTGCTAATTTTTTCATTTAAATCTTCAGGCCAACCTTTTCCGTTGTCAATGTATTCAAAATAAAAGACGTCAGTATCTTTTTTAATAAGAGTGACCGTAATTTGATTATTCAATCCTTTTTTACTGAATGCATGAAGTATAGAATTTGACAATAATTCATTAAGAACCAGACCTAAAGAAACCGTCTTATCAATATCAAAAGACAGATCATCTATTTTCAAATCGATATTAATTTTAATTTCGTTTTTTGGATTAAAAATCAACTCAACATTACGAACTAATTTCTCAAAATAAGGTTGAATGGGTAAATCTTCTAATTTATCTCGCTGATAATAAAGCTGATTTGCCAAGGATATTGATTTCACCCGACTATTCGAGGTCTTTAGAACTTTAATAATTTTATTATGAGAACTCTTACGCATTTGTATACTCAATAGGCTTGAAACCATTTGGAGATTGTTTTTTACGCGATGATGAAGTTCCTTTAATAAATCGTCTTTTTCATCAGAATTATTTTTTAACTCAACATTTTGCAATTCAATAATTTTTTGAATTTTCACACTTCGGTAATAAGCATAAATCAAACCCAAAAAACCAATCAGGGTAAACAATAGTGATAAGGTAATCATCTTGATATACTGTTTCGAGGTTTGAAAGTTATCACGCGCTTCTGTCGAAGTAATAGCCGTGCTGTTGGGAACAGAGAACAAGTTGTTCAGCTCTTGAAAATCTTCAGATAATCGGATCTTATTTTGAACAATATTTACTTTATTTTGCTTCGTTTTTAGAATCTCTTTATGTGATGACGCTGATTTTTCTAACTCTAGTAACGCTCGACTCGCATTTCGGAATAAATAAAATTTTTGACCTAAATTAAACCATTCCAATTGATCTTCTTCACTCAGAGAATAGTCTTCTTTTTTTTGCTCAATAATTGACGCTAATTCTATGTATTCGCCTATTTCAAAAAGCAACTCGGCTTTAAGAAGTAATAATTCATTATAAATCTTCGACGGTTCGGTGGATTTGTAGGTTTCAATGGTACTCAAACCTGAATCTGCCATTTTTAGAGCAGAATTAATGTTTTTCTTTAGCGCGAGATTTTTAGCCTTGTGGAAGTACCATTGAGCTTTAATGTAATCTTTGTCGATTGCAGAAAAAATCGCATTATTTAAAATTGAATCTATTACATTGAGTTTGATTAGAGCAACATCAGGGTCTAATTCATTGATATACCTTACTTGAGTCAAAAGTGACTGAAGTGAGTCTTTTAATTGCAATGCTCTACTGCTGATTTGATTTTCAAAAAGAGATGATTTTGTTGCTTGTTCAAATAAACCCACTTGTGAGTATAAATTAGAGAGTTTAAAATCTGTGTACTCATTTAGTTGATTTACATGTGAACGAAATAAAATTTGTTCTACATGTAAGTCGTAAAATCCTAAAAAAAAGTCAAATGAAAGAACAAGGGCTTCAGATTTCACATTGAACTTTTTATCGAGAGCCAATNTTTTAAATTTTGAAAGNAATTCTAAGGGNTTATTTTTTTTAATTTCAATTAAAGCACTTAAAGATTTGTANTACAATTCTTCTTCTNCATTATTCATTTGATTTTCTATACTTTGATANTCCTCAAAAATCAAAGTCCATTTAGANANCTCATNNTTCTCAATTTGATCAAACTTATNAATCACCAACTCAAGTCGTTCACCNCCTGATTTNTGCTGATTAAATGCNTGAAACAAAGGNTNTTGACNAAGNCTAAAATGAATTGAAGNNGTTAGCAATAGACCATAAATAAAAAAGTATTTGAGTATGTGAATTGTTCTCNAATGCATTTGAACACTCTTTTTCCTTAAATATTAACGTTAAATCACCTAGAAAATTATGCCTAAAAATCTAATATAGTAATCAAATACAAAAGGCCTTNATTAAAGGTTCATTGCTTTNAGAATAAAATCCTTAAANTCCTTGGAAATAGGAATGAGTTCTTCTCCAATAAGCACATCTTTGGAGTTTACAGCCATTACGTGTTCAACATTGATAATGTAAGATTTATGAGATCTAAAAAAACTATTGCTAGGGAGTTTTTCCAAATAATCCTTGAGGGGTGATCTCACCAAAAACATTTGTTCTTTGGTATAAACTTCGAGATATACATTATCAGCTTTGATATACATGATATCCTTAAAAGGAATTCGGTAATATAGATGTTGTTTTTTTACGAAAATAGAATCTTTCAATATACCCGAAGAAGAAGTATTTTCTTGAGTTTGAGTCTCAAAAGCGTTTGAAGAATCACCGCTGTTTGATTCACTAAAATTTGATAGTGCGATCTCTATAGCCGTATACAAATCTTGCTGTTCAAATGGCTTTACTAAATATCCGTTTGGCTTTACCAGTTTAGCACTCTCGACTGTGGAACGGTCTGAATTTGATGTGATAAAAACAAATGGGATATTGTATTTTTCTCTAATGTGTTTTCCTAAATCGATTCCGGTTTTATCAGATGCCAACACAATATCAATAAGAACTAGATCTACATCATTTTCTTCCAAAACTTTAACAGCTTGCTCATAGGCCATAACACTAGAAACAATTTCATAGCCAATTTCTTCAAGCATAGACTGCATATCATCGGCTATAATTACATTGTCTTCAACAATTAATATTCGAACAGTTTGATCCAAGACTTAAATATTTGATTTAAAAATAAACAATTAATCCGATGATAAAACATAGCAGAGAACTCATAAAGGAAGAAATAGCTATAACCTTGAGTTCGGGGTCAAAATCACGATTGTTTTCAATCTGCTTTATTCTATTGATATGCCCTACTAAACTGATTAGAGGCAACATAGATATATAATACCAATAGCGTCCACTCAAGGTAATTCCAATGAAAAATGTTACAAGCGATACAATCAACAACAACATCTGATATTTTTTGGCCTTTTCAGCACCGAGCATAACTGCCATAGTAATTTTGTTCTTAAGGGCATCATCTTCACGATCTCGCATATTATTGAGATTCAATACAGCCACGGCCAAAGCTCCAATAGCAAAAGCTATAAATAAGACGTCTAAATCTAAACGTCTTAAATGCAAATAAAAAGTGCCTAAGACAGCTAGAAGACCGAAAAATATAAATACCATCAAATCTCCAAGTGCTCTATAACCGTATGGTTTTTTACCGATGGTATAAGCAATTGCAGCCCATATGGCCACTATACCAAAGGCAAGAAAAAAAATTAATTCAATACGTCTTAAATCGATAGTGATTAACAACTGCAATACCATGACTAAAGCCATAAAACACAGGAAAACTATTGCTTTTTTCATTTGTGCTTTTGTAATTAAACCCGATTGTATTGCTCGTTCCGGACCTATTCTTGTGTGATCATCAACACCTTTAATTGCATCGCCTAAATCATTGGCAAAATTGGAGATAACTTGAAATAGAACAGTAATGACAAGACAAGACAAGAAAATGAAATAATTAAAATTTTCATTTATCGCAAATGCACTTCCAATAAGTATTCCTGAAAATGAAAGAGGTAAAGTTCGTAGACGGGCTGCTCTTAACCAGGTTTTGAGCAGGGTCATCTAATAGGGACTTTCAATTTTTATACGCTTACCATTCTGATAAGAAGCTACGAAAGCATCATCGAATCCTATTTTAACTAGGTGGTTTCGAAATATTCTGGCTTCATCAATAGTTTCAAAAACACCGATAGAATACCGCAAAAAGGGATTTGATTTAACAACAAAAGTGTTTGTCAATCCGTT
>NZIQ01000062.1 GCA_002691685.1 Flavobacteriaceae bacterium
TTAAACGTCATTACTTATGTTTCTTTCTTCTTCTTTTTTATTGGAATCTGAAATTGCAGAAAAACTTTATTTCGAATTTGCCGAACCTTTGCCAATTATAGATTACCACAATCACCTTTCTGCCGAACAGGTCGCTCAAAATCACAAGTTTGAAAATCTCACACAAATATGGCTCGAAGGAGATCACTATAAATGGCGCGCTATGCGTCTTTTTGGTATAGAAGAACGACTCATTACAGGTGAAGCTGACGACTATCAAAAATTTACAGCATGGGCTAAAACGATTCCTCACACCTTGAGAAACCCTCTCTATCATTGGACGCACATGGAACTGAGAAAACCTTTTGGCATTGATGAGCTCCTCAGTGAAAAAACAGCTGAAGATATTTATCAAAGGGCATCTGATATGTTGCAAAATGACACTTTTAGTACAAGATCATTACTTGAAAAAGCAAATGTTGAAGTCATTTGTACAACAGATGATCCTGTAGATGATTTAAAGTCTCATCAAAAAGTATTCAATGATGGGTTATCGTTTGAAATGCGCCCAACGTGGCGTCCAGATAACGCGTTAAAAGTTGATAATCCTGAACACTTCTCTGCTTACACCAAACAGCTTGAAAAATTAACCTCAACGGTTATAAATGATTTAGATGACTATTTAGTAGCTCTTGAAAAAAGACATGATTTTTTCGAACAATCCGGTTGTAGAATTGCTGATTTCGGACTCTCGCATCTAAATTTTGTTACTTATAATGCGACTCAGGTAGAGAACACCTTTACCGATCTCATTGAAGGCAAAGAGGTAGCAACGGAGTCTCAAGAACACCTTTTAAGTTTTTTGCTACTCGAACTCGCAAGGATGAATCACAAAAAAGGTTGGGTGCAACAGTTTCACCTAGGTGCTTTAAGAAACAATAACGAGCGTATGTACAAGCTGCTAGGAGCTGATGCCGGTTTTGATTCCATTGGAGATGAGCTACAAGCTGCTGGAATGTCTCAGTTTTTTAATGCCCTCGACCGAACCGACCAATTGGCTAAAACCATCGTGTATAATTTAAATCCCTCCCAAAATGAAGTGTTTGCCACAATGATGGGCAATTTTAATACGGGAGGTATAAGAGGAAAAATGCAACTCGGAGCTAGCTGGTGGTTTCTAGACCAACTAGATGGAATGGAAAAACAAATCAACACCGTCTCAAATATGGGACTCTTGAGTTGTTTTGTTGGAATGCTGACAGATTCAAGAAGCTTTCTGTCCTTTTCAAGACACGAATACTTCAGAAGATTACTCTGCAATATGATCGCTAAAGACATCATACAAGGAAAAATTCCTGAAGACTATGATTTAGTTGGTCCCATGATTCAAAATATTTGTTATTTCAACGCAAAAAACCATTTTAATTTCTAAGCAGCAATTAATTTGTCCTTCGCTTTACTTAGATTTATAGTATGAAAAAATTAAGATTTATACTACTGTTTTCAGTGGGAGCTTTTGTTTTTATGAGCTGCGAGAAAGATGACGATGAAATTTTATGCGCATGCACTCCTGAACCAGAAAATGTTATTTCCGTCAGTTAAATGAAAATTTAACAATAAGGACAGGTAAAACAGTGGTTTAAAGCCGTAATTGATGAAAAACTCATTAAATAGTTGCGATTACAGGGGCATTATGGCTTGCCTATGACTATATTTCAAACAACTATGAGTTTGACAATTTTCCTAATAGAATAATCATTTTCTCTGTTGGTGCGATTATGCTCTTCGGAAAATATACCTGGAAAAAGAATAAAACTGATGGTAACACTGAATAATTGGTGTAGCCTAATTTTTTATCAATCTTCAAATTGAGTGCAGAGCAATCCACCGTTGCCTTCTATATTAGCCCTAATGTTTTGATTTACTGGTCTTTACTTATATTCAGCTAGCATTCAAACTTGTAAATATTATGCGCCATATTTTAAATCGATTTGACGTAGAACACAGAAAATGTTTACCACATCAACGCGGTGTTTAACTAAAAAGGGTGACTCGAAAGTCACCCCACCTTTAATTAATATTGTATTATAAAATACAGATTTGAGGTTTAACTAAACTATAAACCTAATTTTATAACGTATTGAAAATTGATTTATTACATTTAATAAAATGGTCTTGAAATATAAGTGCCTACTTCAATGAGAATTATTTTATTTAAGGTCCTGTATGCCTAATTAGTTCGCTTTACCACCTAGCTATCTCGTGCTTAGGATTTATAAAGTCTTTTTTATTACCTTCCCTACAGTATTGTCTTATCATTAAACGGAAGGAATTTGAATCATTCGCTATCGTAAGACCGAAAATCATTTTAAATTCTGATGAGAAAAAAAATCTTCATTATTTTCATCGCTGCACTGCTTTTTAGCGGATGTCAACTCAGTCAGATTAAAACAATCAAATTGGCCCATGGATTGGATGTAACCCATTCTGTGCATCTGGCTCTCGAGTATTTTGGTGAAGAAATTCGTCGAATTTCTAGTGGACAACTTGTACTTGAAATTTATCCCAATTCTCAATTGGGATCTGAGAGAGAAATTCTTGAGCTGATACAAATTGGAAGTCTACATATGACAAAGGTTTCTGCAGCAACACTCGAAAACTTTGCGCCTCAGTCTAAGGTTTTAGGTCTTCCCTATATCTTTAAAAATAGAGCTCATGCCTTTCGTGTCTTGGATGGAGAAATAGGACAAAACCTGCTCAAAGACAGTCAAAAGTATCGCTTAAAAGGATTGGGGTATTACGATGCCGGATACCGCAGTTTTTATACCAAAGAAAGACCTATTGATCATCCTAATGAATTAAAAGGTCTAAAAATAAGAGTCATGGAGAGTGTCACCGCCATGAATATGGTTCGAAGTTTTGGAGGGGCTCCTACACCTATTTCATGGGGAGAATTATATACTTCTTTGCAACAAGGCGTGGTTGATGGAGCAGAAAATAATCCACCTAGTTTTTACCTCTCCAAGCATTATGAGATTTGTAAGTATTATTCATTAAATGAGCATACCTATTCTCCTGATGTCATTATTATTGGAAATTCATTTTGGAATGAACTGAGTGCAGAACAACAAAATTGGATATCTGCAGCGGTAAATACGTCGATTGAGTTTCAGCGTAAACTATGGGCAGATCACGAAGCAAATGCTCTTGAAAAGGTAGCCAAGGCTGGAGTAGAGATTATAAATCCTGACAAAGAGCACTTTATTGAACTTGCGCAGAAAGTACATGAGCAATATCTTAAAGATGAGGAACTAAAATCAATAATAACTCAAATCAAAGCATTAGAATGAATGTGAAATTAAAACTTGATCGAATCTTAAGTTCAGCTCTAATTCTTATTTTGACCCTGATGGTGCTGAATGTTTTATGGCAAGTCTTTAGCCGCTATATACTTCAGACTCCTTCTTCTTTTACCGATGAGTTGTCACGTTATCTGATGATTTGGATAGGAATTTTAGGGGCAGCCTATGTTTCGGGTATGAATGCACACGTAAAAATTGATGTTTTTGTATCACGTCTTTCAATAAGGTTGCAGAAAAAGATTCAACTCATGGTACGAATGGCCATTGCTTTTTTTGCGCTTCTAGTGCTTATTATTGGCGGAAGTCGATTGGTTTATATCAGCTTTATCCTCGGACAAAAAAGTCCTGCGCTACAAATACCTTTGGCATATGTCTATTTAGTTTTGCCTTTAAGCGGATGTATCATTATCATTTACAAGGTCTTAGACCACCTTAACCAAAAATCGAAATAAGTATGGAGTACATTCCTGTAATGGTGCTTTTAGTCAGCTTTATATTTTTTCTTAGTTCGGGAACTCCTGTGGCGTGGAGTATTGCATTATCCTCTTTTTTGACCATTTTGGTGAGTATTCCTTTTTTACCTGGAGTGACAACAATCGCACAACGAATGGCGACTGGCTTAGACAGCTTTGCTTTGCTGGCTATTCCCTTTTTTATATTGTCTGGTCAATTGATGAAACACGGAGGAATCGCCAATCGACTAATTGCATTTGCTAAAACAATAGTTGGCGCCTTACCTGGTGGTCTAGCACATATCAATATTATCTCAGCAATGCTCATGGGTGCAATAGCAGGATCAGCAATGGCTTCAGCTTCAGCCATGGGAAGCATTTTAAGCCCTGAAATGGAAAAAGAAGGTTATTCAAAAGAATTTGGAGCGGCGGTTAATATTACCTCAAGTACGATGGGACTTATCATACCCCCTAGTAATATTCTAATCGTTTATGCTTTGGCAGGCGGAGGACTTTCTATTGCATCTCTATTTTTAGCAGGTTATATTCCTGGAATAATCACAGGACTTTTTTTGATGATTGTTGCGGCCTTTTGGGCAAAAAAGAAAAAAATCTCCTTGGGAAAAAGAAGCACGTTAACTGAAATTTTAAGAAGTTTTTTAAAGGCCTTACCTAGTTTATTTCTTTTGTTCATTGTCATCGGCGGAATTATAAGCGGTGTATTTACAGCTACAGAAGCATCTGCCATAGCCGTTCTTTATTGTTTAGTTCTTGGCTTACTCTATAAAGAAATACACTTGAGAAATTTGCCTCAAATTTTATTAGAATCCTCGGTAACATCAGCGGTGGTGATGCTTCTTATAGCAAGTTCAATGAGTATGTCCTGGGTTATGTCTTTTCAAAACATACCTCAAGATTTGAGTATGGCTCTGTTAACCTTAAGTGATAATCCAATTGTCGTATTGTTGGTTATTAATTTGCTCTTACTCTTTGTTGGAGTATTCATGGATATGACCCCAGCAGTTCTCATCTTTACGCCCATTTTTCTACCTGTGGTTACTTCCCTTGGAATGGATCCCATTCACTTTGGCGTAGTAATGGTGCTTAATTTATGTATTGGTTTGTGTACCCCTCCTGTGGGTTCTGTTCTATTTGTGGGCGTTGGAGTGGCAAACACTTCTATTGAAAAAGTAATTAAACCTTTAATACCTCTTTTTATTGCGATGGTGATTTCTTTGTTTTTGGTAACCTATATTCCTTCTTTGAGTTTGTGGTTACCTGAGCAGTGGGGCTATTAAAAATGAGACAAACTTACTTTCTCTTGATTTTATCAAGTGTTTTTCCCTTAGCTAATTCATCAGCAATTTTATCTAAATAGCGCCCATTCTTGGTAAGTGGTGTTTTTATTTTTCTATGCGATAGTCACATATAACGGCCTGAATCAATTCCACCTTAAGATTCAATTCAGTAAGATTAAAGCAAGTTTGAATCATGATTTTTTCAATTTTCAACTCTTCTATCTTTTTTTATCAAATCCAGTGAGCCACTTTATAAAGTCTAGCAACTCTTCTTTTATTCTGACCTTTCGCTCGATTTTGTTCAGGTATAAAGGATAAATCTCTGCAAAAATCATTTCATTGATTCTTTTATCGTGTTTAGGAGTTGTCGCCCTTTTTTGCGCGGTATGTTTGGACGATGTTAATTTGTCTCACTTCAACAGTAATTAGTTCAACCTCTTCTCGCTTATGTTACAAATTCTTTGAGTAGTTGCATTGAAAGTATATGAGCGATAAACACTAAATGTAACTTGTATATCTGTAAGAATACTACCAGTACACTCGTTTCTAATATCGAGAAACCAAATCTCACTCTCAACAGTACCGTCTGGAAAATCTACTCTAGAACCTTCTACTGTTCCGCAGTCACAATCTGGCGCCTTAGAACAAGAAGCAAGAAAGACAAAAAATAAAATTGGGACTATTTTTTTCATACACCGAAGATAAAAAAATGAAGAATTCAAATCCAATCGTTCTTGAAAGCAAAAACAACAACTATAATAACTATCCCAATCAAAAAGGTAACAAGTAGACACCCACAACCTTCTTTAACTGTTTCAGCAGTTTTATTATTTCTGTTTTTTGAGAATAAGCCCATAATAAAAGCTAAGAGAACGAAGCCTAGTAATTCTATCTTATCCCCAAGATAAAAAATATAGTGATTTATAAATCTACGTAAAGCTGTTTATCATAGTTTTAATAAGACTAGTATGAGCTTTACAAGGGATGCGTGTAATCCTTTTGAAATACGAACTATTCAAATAAGATACTGGATTTCAAAATTATAGACCTACCATTTGAACCCAATTTTTTAGTTTATTCAAGAATATTTCAATACTTTTATGTGATGAAGAAAGTAATCAAATGGGGATTATGTGTAGCTACAGCCATATGCCTTTTTATGTCTGTTTGGAGTTTAGTTGCTGATTATACGGTCACAACTAAATATGATTTCGAATTAAATAAACAAGTTGTTATAGGTACTAGTCAATGCCCTTGTTGGAATGTAGCCATACCTTTTATGATAGCCTCTGCAATTGGAATAGTTCTTATCGTAATATTTTCGAATTTTAATAAAAAAAGTAGCGATTTATAAAACCCCGTAAAGCAGTTTATAAATTGCCCTTAGAAGCACACTAAAACACTTGTGAGCTATTACAAGGCATCTCTGAGAATTGCGCCTTAATCTTATCCAGTTCCGCTATAAGTTCATTAACCTTTAATTCTTCTAGTACGCTATCATAAGCAACCATTAATCGACTCTTAACCTTCTCGTTATTCATATCTACATAGTGTCTTTCTAAACCTTCGACAGTATGCCCTAGTAATTGCCTTCTTATAGTCTTGTCTATACCTAACCCCAGAGTAGTAGTCTCAAACGTCTTACGTGCTACCTTAAGCCCTAAGCCTCTGGTAGCTTGGTATTGCTTAAACTTACCTCTCTTAAGCGCTTAATCAATCTGGTTATAAAGGTGTCTTAGAAGCTCTCTATTAGACTCATATAACATCACTACTCCAGTCTTGTTACGGTTATGTATAGTACTGTCTATATCAAAAGCTATAATGTCTGTAAAGTACAAACCTCTGCCAACTAAACTGAACAAGAATATTACCCAGTGCTCATAATCTTCTGGATTGCTCTGTCTTATTCTATCTCTGACCTCCTCTGGCGTTACTGTTACCATTTGACTCAAACTCTTCTTAACTGAGTGCAGCTTATTGAAGTCTATCATCTCTTTCACTAGACCTAATTTATACGCCTCTTTATTCATCGTCTTAATAGCACCTACATAATTACTAATCGTACTACCAGACCTATTGTAGTTGAGTATAAAGTTGTTTAAGCCTTCTGCTGAAAAGTATAGCTTACTCTGGTTGTTGACGGTCTTGTATGCTTTTAGAGCTGTTGTATAGAGCTAGTATGTGGTTGTTGATTTGGTATTGTACAAGTGCTCAATTAACCCTTTTTCTACACCCTTTTTTACACCTTTATTTGCACCCTTTACCTCCTCTAAAGTTATTATTCCAGCATCTAGAGAAAAGACTAATTCTCTAACCCTAAACAGCTCCTCTGCAAGCTTTTTATTTAGTTCATTAGCATAGGGATGATTGACGATTTTTTTTACGTCTAATTTGGCTCTTATGCACCTTTATACCTAGGCTTTTTCTTATTTCAGTTCCTCTGTGCATTACCCTAATACTTAACCTTACGAATCCATTTTTTGTTGGTCTTGATAATTTAATCATATCTTTAATTGCGTTAAACAAGAGCAAGATGAGTCCCGAGCAACCTACCAACTTTTTGAAAGAAAATCTCAAATACTTCATTGAGGGTATTGTCATTTTTGCAAGTGTGCTGTTCTCCTTTTACATCGGGAACTTAAATGATAAGCAATCTAACATTAAAACAAAAAATATGTTTGTGTCTGATTTAATTGAATCTTTGAATGATGATGTAGAGCAAATTGACAACTTACTAGATATCTTAAATGAATCTGAACAACTCATCAATTTACTTCAAAATGATATCGAGAGTGGACATCAACTGATGTCTGACCAAACAGTAATTGATAATTTGATTAAAGTTGAAGTTGGTTTTTCATTTTTTCCCAAAGATGGTGTTTATAATCAACTGATTTCAACTGGAGCTTTTGAACTCATTAGCAGCAGTGAACTCAAAAATATACTTTTAGAAATGTACGGTCATCAAAATGCGAGAAACTTCGCTACTTCAAATGAAATTGACTTATTCAATTTAGATTTTCGAAAGATACCGTACGAGATGTTTCGCATTCGATTTGACTATGATATGCTTAATGGCGAGTTCTATGGTTCGAGAAGATTAACCAATTTCAACTTTGACCGTAACTTTTATATTTCCAATAAGTTCTACGGTCTTTTATCTCAAGCTAAATTGTATTCTAACATGTACAAAAGGTTGCTTAGAGATATTCAAGAATCTTATAAAATGGCAATATCTCTAGCTAAGCAAGAACTTGTAATGTAAATTAAAATCTACGTATGAAGAAAATAGGCATATTAGGCGGGATGAGTTCGGCCTCGACCTCAGAGTACTATAAAATTATCAATAAACAGGTTCAAGAAAAGCTTGGCGGACACAATACACCAGAACTGATAATTTACAGCGTAAACTTTGAAGTAATTACTGATTGTGTTAAAAATAACAACTGGGAAGATGCAGGTCAATATTTAGGAGAGATTGCAAAAGCCTTGCAACATGCAGGAGCTGATGCTATTGCCCTTGCTACAAACACCTTGCACAAAGTTCGCAATCATATTTTAAAAGAAATAGATGTGCCATTTATTGATATTATCGACAGCATTTCATCTAAAATTAGAAGTGATGAAAAAAATAAGATTTCAATTCTAGGGACTTATCCGACAATGACAGACTCTTTCTATATTGATGCTTACCGCGAAAATAGCATTGAACTCTTAGCCCCTAAGGAGTCCGATAAAATAGAAATTAACCGAATTATTTTCGAAGAACTAACTTTTAATGTAATCAAAGAGTCTTCAAAGAAATTTTTTCTACAAGTATTAGAAGATTCTTTTGATAGAGGTGCTGAAGGTGTAATATTAGGTTGTACTGAACTTAAATTAATACTCAAGCAAGAAGATTTTAAAAAGCTATGCTTTTACGATTCATTACATTTACACTGTGAAGAAATCGTCCAATTGGCCTGCTCAACTTAGATCGCAAAATACAATTATGAAGGTTTTCAAATGGATATTGGCTATAAGTTTTATGCTCTTAGCTATTGCTTGTTTTATTGTTGTTAACATAATGTATAGTCTACAAAGCTTCATTGACACCCCTTATCTCATCGGAGGTCTCTTTTTTTTATTTCTCAGCATCATTCTATTTATTAATCTGAGGAAGAAATCTAAGTGGCCTTAGAAAAAGCTAAATGCTTTTTTAAATAGCCCGATAACATTGCGATGGAGAAAAATAGTACCCCAAATAAAAAGGCGATACTTAAAATCATAGTCCCGAAGAGATAAACTATTGTTGAACTTTTCATACTTACAAGTTAAACAATAGTTTGAAAGTTCCTAAAAATTTTTAAATTTAATTTTAACTACAACAAAACACATTAATGAAAAAAAGTATTTACGCATTAGCATTAGGATTGGTATTCATCGCTTGTGACAAAGAAGATGAGTATAATGGAGTTGCATGGAATGAAGCCATAGACGGAGAATTGTCTGGGACTATGTCATCGCCCACGCCCATTACATTAAGAAATGGAGATAATAGAATTATTGGAACTTCAACCCCTGCAAGCGGAGCACAGTGTACCACTTTCGAAGGAGGTCCCCCAGCACCTGTTATCCCATTTTTTCCGAATCACGAATCCTACACGGATTTAATTTCATTTACTTTAAGTGCTAATCAAAGACTTATAGGTATCAAGGTTGAAGCTTTAGAAGTTACTCCCGTTCACTCTGTAGATGACTTCCCTTGTGTGGGTCCATTAGATTTGCAAATGGGGGCATTTACTGCAATTAATAATTCCAATCAAATCGATTGGAACTCTGAGAACGTGATTAATTTCATTTCATTGCCAAATCAGCATCCTTTAGTAGGTATGGGCTTTGCTAAAGCCGTCGGAGACGACTTATTGGCAAAATATCGTCAAGACTTTCCTCTTCCTGGCTATGAAGGCATTAATACACCTAGTTTAGATGTAACTGATGGTGCTTATACCTTCTGGTGGAAAGAGGGTGCTAATCAAGCGAGTTATACTCTAAATTTTATGGTTCAAGAAATCAATTAATACAGCGAACTCAAATAGTAAGCCCTCTTTTTAGAGGGCTTTTTTTATTCATTAGAAGTAAAGAAAAGCTTCGATGTCACTATAGCAACTGCATGAACTTGTTCTTTCTTTCTCGCAAGATTGAATCAGGAATCCTGCAAAAAATAATACTTTAATTAATAGGTTAAGATTCTTCTTTTTCATTTAGATCTTCTAATAATTCTGCCTCGTCTTGAATGGTAGAAGATGGTAATTCTTCAACTTTTCTCAATTTAGACATCATTATTCGCGTTCTTGTTCCAACCAAAGTATCTAATTCTTTATTGGCTTCTGTGATCTTCTTTTGAGCTTTCTCTAGTACTCCACCGAATTTGCTGAATTCGGTTTTTACAGCTCCCAAAATATCCCAAACCTCACTACTTCTCTTTTGGATGGCCAAGGTTTTGAATCCCATTTGAAGACTATTGAGCATAGCTGCTAGTGTTGTGGGGCCAGTAATGATAATTTTATAGTCTCTTTGCAGGATGGCTACCAATTCAGGTTGTCGCACGAGCTCAGCAAAAAGTCCCTCAATAGGTAAAAACAAGATTCCAAAATCTGTTGTATATGGAGGGTCGATATATTTATCGCGTATACTTTTGGCGAAATTCTTAATACTTCTTACTAAAGATTTTTTGGCTTGTTCAATAGATGCCAAATCTGCTGAATCATAGGCATCTTGTAATCTAATGTAGTCTTCTTGTGGAAACTTTGCATCGATTGGAAGGTACACCTCTTTACCTTGATGGTCTTTGCCTGGTAATTTAATGGCAAATTCTACATGGTCATTTGAACCTCTTTTTGTGCGAACATCACTATCGTATTGTTCAGGACTCATTATTTGTTCGAGAATATTCCCCAATTGAATTTCTCCCAAGACCCCTCTGGTCTTTACATTGCTTAAAACCTTCTTTAAATCACCAACACCATGCGCTAAATTCTGCATTTCTCCCAACCCTTTTTGAACGGCCTCAAGACGCTCACTTACTAATTTAAAAGACTCGCCAAGTCTTTTCTCGAGGGTAGTTTGAAGTTTTTCATCAACCGTTTCTCTCATTTTTTCTAGCCTCACCTCCGTTGTTTTAACCAGTTCTTGTTGTTTGATATTCATTTGGTCAAATTTTTCTTTTTGAACTTGATTAAAATCTTTAATGCTTTTATTCAGTACTTCAGAAAAGTTGTGTAAAGAGGTTTTGGTTTCAATACGGAGATTATGTGCGCTTTTTTCTTGTGTTTGCGCATTTTGAAACATTTTCTCCTCCATGTTTTTAGAGAGCTTATCCAAAGCTTCAGAAAATTCTTTGCGATTGTCTTTTAGCGCATTTTGGAGTTCAATTCTATTTTCAGTGAATTGCGATAGAAGTGCATCGGCAATAACTCCTTTGAACTGATTTGTATTTGAACTTTTCGATCGCAATACAATCACTACTAAAAGAATGGAATTTATGATGAGCAGAAAGAAAATAATGTACGATTGCATACCATTAAAATTTTAAACTCAAAGTTATCAATGTTCTTAATTCATTTAACCGCAATAGTAAGTAACTTATTAAGAATTACGCCCTTATTATAGCTCGATTAATACATTGAATACTTTGTTAAAACGACCTTTTAATACAACTGGATTTCTTCTATTGTATTAAAATGAGAAAATAATCGATTGAATGAGTAATTTCAAACGTTTTTTAGAAATTACTTTTAAACCTTTGCGTAATTTTATAGTCTTTGAAAAGACTAATTGCTAACATGAAACTGAAAAATTTTTATCTACACTTTGTGTTTTTTGCACTTTATTCTGCTGTAATATATGCTCAACAGACGGTAGATAAAGAATTTACAGCTATGAAGATTGATGCTCCTCCAACAATTGATGGGGTCTTAAATGAGGCTATTTGGAAAGAGGCTCAAGTGCTTACTGACTTTGCCCAATATTTTCCAAGTGATTCAGAAATTGCAGAACACCAAACCTATATTCAAGCGGCTTATACAAATACGCATCTGTATATATCCATAAAAGCAGAAAATCCAGATAATAATTTTGTTGCCTCTACTCTAAAAAGAGATTTTTTTGGAACCCAAAATGACAACGTAAGTTTTTTAATTGATACTTTTAATGATGGTACTAATGCCTTTCAATTTAGTATTTCACCCTTTGGAGTTCGTCGAGAAGCTTTAATTTTTAACGGCGGGAATCGTAGGGAGAGTTTCAATCGCACATGGGATACCAAGTGGAAAGGTGAGAGTAAAATCTATGACACCTATTTTACGGCCGAGATGGAAATTCCTCTTAATTCTATCAAGTTTAAAGAAAATAGTACGTCCTGGCGCTTTAGAGCATATCGATTTAATATTGCGACTAACGAACAAAGTGTATCCAATCGCATTCCACAAAATCTCATTCAGGCAGATTTAGGAATTATGGGTAAACTTAATTTTGAAGAACCTTTGGGTAAGTCTAAAACTCCGATTAATCTTATACCTTATATCAATACCCTTACTGAAAACGATTTTGTGGGAAAAGACAAAAACGAGTACTTTAAATTTGGTGGAGATGCCAAAATTGCAATTGGTTCGGGACTAAATCTTGATCTAACTTTCAATCCAGATTTTTCTAATGTGGAGGTTGATAGAGTCTTCACCAACTTATCACGATTTGAGTTTAGACTTCCTGAGCGCAGACAGTTTTTTATTGATAATGGTGATTTATTTAGCAATTTAGGTAGCAGTAGAGATGAAACTCCTTTCTTTTCAAGAAGAATTGGCCTCGCCTATGACAAAGACGATAACTTAATTGAAAATAGAATTTTAGCTGGTGCTCGATTGAGTGGAAAGATTAATGAGGACTGGAGAATAGGATTTTTAAGTATTCAAACTGCAGAAGATCCTGAAAATGAAATCGCATCATTCAATAATACCATGTTGGTATTACAAAAGAAGGTCTTTGCAAGATCGAACATTAATGTTTTTGCCATCAATAGGCAAACACTTAAAGATTACGATTTTTTAGAGCGAAGCCGAGAATTTAATCGTGTCTTTGGTGTAGATTATCAATTGGCTTCTGCGGATACTAGATGGGAAGGATCCTTATATCTTCATAAATCCATTCAACCTGATGACGTCCAGGGTAATTTTTCTACAAGAGCTTATCTCTCCTACAACACGAGAGAGTGGAGAATATCAAACACTCTTTCATATATCGATAAAGAATATCGTTCTGATTTAGGTTTTGTTCCAAGAACCGGAATTATAAAAAGCGGAAATTACCTCACTCGAAGTTTCTACCCTAAATCTGGAAATGTGCAACGCTATCAATTGCAGGCATTTCATTCGATGTATTGGTTAACTGAATCAGACAACCTTTTTTCTGACCGATTTTTAAGAAGTTCGTTTGAGACTACATTCAAATCAAACGCAAAGATTGAAGTTGGTCATCAATACGAGTATACCTTTTTGACCTCTCCTTTTGACCCTACCCGTACAAGTGAAGGAACGCCATTACCTGCTAATGTAGGTTATCATTACAATAAAGCTCGAATTCAATATGAATCTAATCAAGGAAAAACCTTTTTTGGGCAATTTGAATTTGAAACCGGAACGTTTTACACAGGTAATTCTCATAGTGTTCAAGGAAGCATAGGTTATCGTTTTCAACCCTATGTCGAATTAAATGTTGGATTGAATTACGATGCCATTCGTCTTCCCGAGCCATACGAATCCGCTGACATTTGGCTGCTTACCCCTAGAACTGATGTGACTTTTAGCAAGTCTTTATTTTGGACTACTATTTTTCAATACAGCAATCAACGCGACAATCTAGGAATCAATTCCAGAATTCAATGGCGTTTTGCACCATTATCTGATTTGTATTTGGTGTATAATGACAACTACTTCGTAAATGTATTTTCACCAAAATACCGTTCGATTAATCTCAAGGTCACCTACCGTTTTGGTTTATAAATTGAGTTTGACGAGTTGACTAGCCTCTCCTATTCGCCCACTTCGTTGTAGTCCAACCCACAAATCTTTTGAAAGAATATCGATTTGAATATTTAGTACTTCGGCATCATACACCGTATACTCTATGGGATGAACGTGAATAATAGTCTTTTTATTTGGGCTTTCAAGAACAAGACCCAATACGTAATCTTTTGATAACCACTTATATGGAGCATTCCAATAAAAACTTTGATAGGCAATTTTATAGTCCAAACCCTCTACAAAATAAGATTTAATTTGGTCTAAATACTTCAAAATCATATCGTAACGCAATCCATTTAGTTCTGAAAATCGTGGGTATAATCTAAGTCCTTCTAGCTTTACCATTGAAGTATAAATAAAGTTTCTAGGATGGGCAGTAAATACAACCCCATCTCCAAATTGAATAGATTCAAAATAATTTTGATTTTTTTGAAAATGAAGCTCTGCATTATTTTTCTGCATTCCGATTACTAGTCCCCGAAAAAGTTCTGAATTCTTGCCCTGACCAAAAATCGAGGTGCAATTAAGCAGTAGGACTGCAATTAGAATCGGACGAATATTTTGCCACATAATGAAAGTATTTAAAGGGATAGTACGCTTTTTACTGTAAATTTTCTTGAAATATCGTGCTTCGAACATTTTTTTAGATGTACCACATTATTAGACTGATAAAATGGATAAAAAATCAAGGCTAAGAACTATTTTTGTACTGTGTTGTTATTTAGTAAAAAAATATTTTTAGTTGATTTACTCGAAGGGTTTATAGATATCCACAACCATATACTACCAGGTATAGATGATGGTGCTAAAACATCAGAAGACTCCTTTGAAATGATAAAAGCATTGCACAACCTTGGATTTGATGGTTTAATTCATACCCCTCATATCATGTCAGGTGTTCATCCTAATACACCTGAGACCATTACAAGGGCTGAAAAAAACTTGAGCGCTCATCTAGATGTACATGATTTTTTTATCAAAAGAAATATAGCGGCAGAACACATGATTGACGAAAATTTCGATCAACTTTTAGAAAAACGGGAATTTATGCCATTAGCTAAGAACTATCTTTTAGTAGAAATGTCATATTTGCAGGCTTCAGCAAACCTAAAAGACGCCCTTCAGCTTTCAGTCAAAAATAATTTATACCCTATACTTGCGCATCCTGAGCGCTATTTATACTATCATAAGAAGGCGGATTACTTTCGACGTTTAAAGAAAACTGAACATGTGTTTATGCAACTTAATTTGTTAGCACTCGGTGGGTATTACGGCTCTCAGGTTCAAAAAATGGCCTATACCCTACTCGAGATGAATATTTATGATTTCGCAGCTACTGATGCACACCACATGCGTCACATCAATGCGCTTAAGAAAATACAATTAAAGAAAAAAGACCTGCCTAAAATTGAACATGTCATAGAAATGACTATTGGTAGTTTTTATAACCGTGCATTCTAAATAAATTTGTAAAAAAAATGTCCTAAAAATGAATATAAAATATATATGCTGTATTGGTGCTGGTTATGTTGGAGGTCCAACGATGACCGTAATCGCAAACAAATGCCCAGAAATCAAAGTTGAAGTGGTGGATATCAATCCAATGCGAATTGCACAGTGGAATGATGAAAACCTAGATAACCTACCTGTTTACGAACCAGGATTAGCCGACTTAATCGCAGAAACCAGAGGTCGTAACTTGTTCTTTAGTATAGAAGTTGACCGAGCTATACAAGAGGCGGATATGATATTTATTTCGGTGAATACCCCGACTAAAACCTATGGAAAAGGCAAAGGACAAGCGGCTGATCTCAAATATATCGAACTCTGTGCACGCTCCATAGCTAAGGCAGCTACATCAGACAAAATTGTAGTTGAAAAATCAACCTTACCTGTTCGTACTGCCGAGGCCATCAAAAACATACTTGACAATACAAGTTCAGGGGTTCATTTTGAAATCTTGTCCAATCCAGAATTTTTAGCCGAGGGAACAGCCGTTGCAGACTTAGTTGAAGCTGATCGTATACTCATCGGTGGAGATGAAACGCCTTCTGGAATTGCCGCTCGAAATGCACTTAGTACAATTTATGAGCACTGGCTTCCCAAAGAAAAGATATTACAAACTAATGTATGGTCTTCAGAATTATCTAAACTTGTTGCCAATGCCTTTTTGGCTCAGCGTGTTTCTTCTATTAATGCCATTTCAGCACTGTGCGAAAAAACAGATGCTGATGTAGATGAAGTCGCTAAAGCTATTGGACTTGACTCGAGAATAGGACCGAAATTCTTAAAGGCCTCTGTTGGTTTCGGAGGATCTTGCTTTCAAAAGGACATTCTCAATTTAGTCTATATCGCCAAATCATACGGACTTCAAGAAGTGGCTGATTATTGGGAGCAGGTCATTCTTTTAAATGATTATCAAAAAAAGCGCTTTGCAGAACATATTATTTCTACCCTATACAACACCGTATCTGGTAAAAAAATAGCGTTCTACGGTTGGGCATTTAAAAAAGACACCAATGATACACGTGAGGCTGCAGCAATCTATATTGCAGATGCACTCATCGAAGAACATGCGCATATCACTGTATACGATCCTAAAGTAAAAAAAGAACAAATGCTTGCTGATCTTAATTACTTAGGAACGCGTTCAGCAGAAGAAAATGAAAAGTATCTGACCGTAGTTCATTCAGCTTTTGAGGCATCACAAGATGCACATGCCATAGCTGTTCTAACCGAATGGGATGAATTTATTGATTTGAATTGGTCTGACATTTACCAGGCAATGATGAAACCTGCTTTTGTATTTGACGGTAGAAGAATTCTAGATAATGAGCAGCTGAGTAATATTGGATTTAAAATATATAAAATTGGTCAGTCATGAATATCCTAGTTACTGGAGCTGCAGGTTTTATCGGGTATTTCACCAGTTTAAGACTACTAAAAGAAGGGCATCGTGTCATTGGAATCGACAATATCAATTCTTATTACAGCACAACTCTAAAATTTGACAGACTTGGACAACTGGGAATTTCTAAGGTAGATGCTGAACAAGACAACATAAGATGTCACAGTGAAATCTACCCTCAATTTAATTTTTATAAAATTGATATTGCAGATGCAGATGCTTTAGAGCAGCTTTTTGAGCGCGAGTCTTTCGATGTGGTATGTAATTTGGCTGCACAGGCTGGGGTTCGCTACTCCATCGAAAACCCAAAAGCCTATGTAGAAAGCAATATAGTCGGCTTTGTTAATATCTTAGAATGCTGCAGAAACCATGAGATCAAACACCTGGTTTACGCTAGTTCTTCTTCAGTATATGGTCAAAATGAAAAAATTCCATTCTCGACTGAGGATAGAGTTGATCATCCAATAAGTCTTTATGCCGCTTCTAAAAAATCCAATGAACTAATGGCGCACACGTATAGTCATCTCTATAAATTTGCTACTACTGGCCTTAGATTTTTTACGGTTTACGGTCCTTGGGGACGCCCAGACATGGCCTATTTTCTGTTTTGTGAGGCCATTAGACAGCAAAACCCTATCAAGGTCTTTAACAAGGGTAAATTAGAACGAGACTTTACCTATATAGATGATATCGTAGAGGGTATTGTCCGTATCATTTTAAAAGATACAGCTCAAAGAAAACCTTATAAACTTTATAATATTGGTAACAATCAATCCGTAAACCTTTTGGATTTCATTGACACCATTGAAAAAGAAATGGGAAAAGAAACCCATAAAGAATATGTAGAAATGCAAGCGGGTGATGTGTATAAAACTTGGGCAAANGTCGATGCGCTAATCAAAGACTACGATTACCATCCCAATACAGNATTAGCTNCAGGTATCAAACANTTTGTTCAGTGGTACAAGGACTATTATAATTTTTGATTGACACTAGATTTGNGATAGGCTTTGTCATAAATCGACTCGTATAAAGGTAAAATNACATTAATATCAAATTTAAANGANTGNTCTTGNGCNCTATCCTTAAACTCNTTTAATCGATTTTCATCTTCAAGAATGTGAATAGCNGAGGCAGACATACCNTCAATGTCNCCGATTTCANTTAAAAATCCTGTAACTCCTTTTTCATTTACTTCTGGCAAACCTCCTGNATTAGAAGAAACAACAGCACATTTATTTGCCATGGCTTCTAGAGCAGACAATCCAAAACTCTCCATTTCAGAAGGNAGTAANAACAAATCAGTCCAACACAATATNCGATCAATTTCTGAGCTGTTTCCCAAAAAATGAACCTTATCAGACAATCCTAATTTGTCTACAAGCTTNTTTGCTTTATTTTTTTCAGGCCCCTCACCTACCATAANGAGTTTGGAAGGAATCTTTTGAGNTACCTTTTCAAACACTCTAATTACATCAGGGATTCTNTTNACCTTTCTAAAATTAGATACATGTGTTATAATTTTTTCCTCTGGTAAAGCCACTAAATGACGTTTACAGGGTTTTGTTTTATTCTTCTCGTACTTTGAANCATCTATNAAATTGGGAATAACCTCTATCGGCCTTTGAATATTAAACATNTCNTAGGTCATGTTTTTTAAACTGTGGCTGACTGCAGTTACCCAATCNGAATGATTTATACTAAAAGTTACNGCGGGTTTATAGAAAGGATGACTACCGACCAAAGTGACNTCTGTTCCGTGNAATGTAGTAATGATTGGAATNTTGTAACCTTCATCTTTCAACATGGTTTTGGCCATNTAAGCTGCNTAAGCATTNGGAATCGCATAATGAACGTGAAGCACATCGATTTGATGTTTTNGAATGACGTTCACTAGCTTACTCGACAGGGCTAAATCATAAGGCTGGTGATTAAATAANGGATAATCAGGNACTTGAACCTCGTGAAAAAATATATTTTTATTTAACTGAGANAATCGAACAGGCTGCTTGTAGGTAACAAAATGTATTTCNTGNCCCTTATCTGCAAAAGCNAGACCGAGNTCTGTGGCTACTACNCCACTTCCTCCAAAAGTNGGAAAACAAACTATAGCAATTTTCAAAAGCGCTTTTTNACAAAAATAAAGATACTATTCGAGTATGGCATCATATATGGCTTGTTGAATGCGAGTTCTGAGGTTTGAGCGCAGTAAATGTGTATTATTTCCGTCAGGGTAAATAGCATTAGATAAAAAGACGAAGACGAGTTCTTTTTCTGGATCTGCCCAAACGTATGTTCCAGTAAATCCGCTATGTCCAAAACTCTCTGAAGAAACACATCCACATGTAGGACCAGGATCTTTCAACTGCGGTTTATCAAATCCAACTCCACGCCGTACACCCATATTACAATAGTAACAGGTGTTAAAATCGTTTATCGTCTCAGCTTCAACATATTTCTTGTCTGAATAGACACCACCATATAAATACATTTGCATAAGCTTATAAAGCTCTAAACTGTTAGAGAATAATCCAGCATGACCAGCAACTCCTCCTAAAATAGCAGCTCCTTTATCGTGCACAAAGCCTTGAATTTTTTGTTTTCTGAACTTTTTTTCTATAGCCGTAGGGATAATTTTCTCTTTTGTGTACCAGTTATTTGGATTAAACCCTATTCTATTGAATCCAGCAGGTAGGTACAAGAAATCTTTGACTAAGTTTTCTAAAGAAGTCATGTATTTGTTTTCTAAATAATACTGCATCAAATAATAGGGAAGATCACTGTATATATATTCTTTAGAAACAGCTTTTGCCTGTGTTATTTGATTGAGAATACGATCTGCCATTTCGTCTATGATGTATAAATCGTCTGCCACTTTTATCGGGAAGGATTCACTTTGTTCTTTAGCGTAATGAGAGTCTAACGGATCAAGATTTTTTTCATTGACTGTTTCTTGGTAAAAAGGAATTCCAGCTGGAAATTGTCCATAATGAGACAAAGCACTTTTAATGGTTTGATCAGCAAATTCAGATTCTACTAAAGCGGGAATTAATGTTGACAAAGAATCAGAGAGTTGTAATTC
>NZIQ01000063.1 GCA_002691685.1 Flavobacteriaceae bacterium
AGTAGAAAATTCTCCCTATGCAAAGCTCATAGAAAAAGAGAATATTAAAGTTGATTTCAGACCCTTCATTCATGTCGAAGGAGCTAGCGCAAAAGAGGTAAGAACTCAAAAAGTAGACCTCAATGACTTTACAGCAGTTATTTTAACTTCAAGAAATGCAGTTGATCACTTCTTTAGATTAGCAGAAGAAATGAGATTTAAGGTTCCTGATGCCATGAAGTATTTCTGTCAATCTGAAGCTGTAGCTTACTACCTTCAAAAATATGTAGTTTACAGAAAGCGAAAGATATATGTAGGGGAGCGCTTATTTTCTGATTTAACAATTCATTTTAAAAAGTATAAAAACGAAACTTTTTTACTTCCTTCTTCAGATGTACTCAAACCTGATGTTCCCAAAACACTAGATGACCTTCAACTCAATTGGACTAGAGGTGTTTTTTACAAGACTGTTATTAGTGATTTATCTGATCTTAGAGATGTCTATTATGACGTTTTAGTATTCTTTAGTCCTTCGGGAATAGAGAGTCTTCTCAAAAATTTTCCAGACTTTGAACAGAACAATACCCGAATTGCCGTTTTTGGAAATAGTACCGTAAAAGCCGCTTCTGATGCCGGACTTCGAATTGACATCAAAGCACCCACTCCTGAAACACCATCTATGACCATGGCAATTCAGAAGTACGTCAACGAGGTGAATAAGTCTTAATCTTATAAGCGGCATAAAACCAAGCGAAAATTAAAAGACTCCCCCCAATAGGAGTAACAGGGCCTAAAAATCCTAAGTCAAGACCGAAGACGTCTTGCATACTTAAAAGGTATATGCTTCCGCTGAATAGCAGTAAACCTGTATAGATAAGCAAGGCTATTTTATTTTTATCTTTTTCTTCTATACGTGGAATGAGCGAGAGGATTATCAAGAAAAAAACATGATAAAATTGATATCTGAGTCCGGTTTCAAAACTAGCCAACTGATCTACACTAAGTAATTTTTTCAATAAATGAGCTCCAAAGGCACCCAAAACAACCGTGAATCCACCTAAAATAAACGTGAAGTGAAGTCTTTTAGTCATGAGCCATAATTATCTATTAAATTCGTATTAAAGATAAGAGATTAAGCCATGAAACAAGCATCAGAAAACAATCAAGAAGTGATTAAGCTTGACGGAATTGACAAGCAAATACTGAATCATCTCATGAAAGATGCTAGAAAGCCTATCTTAGAAATAGCACGAAAAATTGGTATTTCTGGAGCAGCCATACACCAACGCTTAAAAAAACTAGAAAACGCTGGACTAATCGAAGGCTCTAAGTTTGTTATAAATACCAAACGACTTGGTTATACAACCATGGCCTATATCGGAATTTTTCTCGACAAGGCAATGAACAATCCCAAAGCGGTTAAAGACCTAGAGGCTATTCCAGAGGTGTTAGAATGCCATTACACGACGGGAAATTGGTCCATATTAATTAAGGTGCTCTGTAGAGATAACGAACATTTGATGTCTATACTAAACAACCAAATTCAAAGAATTGAGGGAGTGTCAAGGACAGAAACCTTTATATCTCTCAATCAACAAATTGACCGGCAAATAAGTATTTAAGATTAATTAATCTCTACTTCCCAAGATTTGGATTGCCCAGTACAAGAGTGAAGCTAAAGCACCTAAAGCCGCAACAACATAAGTTCGAGCTGCCCATTTGAGTGCATCTTTAGCCATCTTCAACTCATTTTGTTCAAGCATGTTGGCGTTCTCTAACCACAATAATGCTCTTTTACTAGCATCGTATTCCACAGGAAGGGTCACAAAGCTAAAAGCCGTAGCCATAGCCATCAATATTAAACCAATTATAGAGATCAAAAATCCTAATTGTCCTCCTCCTGAGGCCATTAAAACAATACCCGCAAAAATGATCCATGTAGAGAGCCCTGAAGCTACAGAAACCACAGGAACCATTTGTGATCGCATTTGCAACCACGAATAAGATTTGGCGTGTTGCACAGCGTGGCCTACCTCATGAGCTGCAACAGCAGCCGCAGATGTTGATCTTTGACTGTATACACCTTCACTGAGGTTTACTGTTTTATTTTTAGGGTTGTAGTGGTCGGTGAGCATTCCAGGAGTTGAAATAACTTTGACATCAACTATACCGTGATCATCGAGCATTTTATGGGCAATTTCTGCTCCACTCATTCCATTCGCTAATCTGATTTTGCTGTACTTATTAAACTTGTATTTAAGTCGCTGTGAAACAAGACCACTTGCGATTGCTATTCCAATTAATAGAATGTAATAATCAGCCATAATTATATGCGTTTATTGAACAATGTTAACAATTTTTCCAGGGACCACAATTATTTTCTTCATCGCATTTCCCCCTAAATAATGCATCGTTCTGTCATCTTGCAATACCGCCTCTTCAATTTGTTTCTTGTCAAAATCTACGGGCAAATTCATTTTAAAACG
Organism: Flavobacteriaceae bacterium; assembly: GCA_002691685.1. Lineage (GTDB taxonomy): Bacteria > Bacteroidota > Bacteroidia > Flavobacteriales > Flavobacteriaceae > UBA3478. The sequence goes on from NZIQ01000063.1 coordinate 2,466, forward strand.
AAGTTTCCCGTTGAAAGAAATAGGGTATTCCTTTTCTTGTTCTACAAGATATGAAGAGTTAAACTCCGGAAAAGGTTCAAAGGCAATACTTTTTTGGTTTCCAAGTGTCTCATGCAACTCTTCAGCAATATGAGGCGCGTAAGGAGAAATCAAAATAGCAAGCGAACCTAAAATCTCTTTTGAACTGCATTTTTGAGCAGTCAATTCATTCACGCATATCATAAAAGTCGAAACTGAAGTATTAAACGAGAAGTTCTCTAAATCTTCTTGTACCTTTTTAATCGTCTTGTGCAGTGTTTTTAATGACTCTGCAGTAGGTTGTTGGTCTGTAGGTTGCTCATAGAGCTTACAGAGTTTCTTCAAAAAACTGTGAACTCCTGTAATTCCCGCAGTATTCCAAGGCTTAGACTGTTCTAAAGGTCCTAGAAACATTTCGTATAAACGCAAAGAGTCCGCGCCGTATTCCTCGCAAATTTGATCAGGGTTAACCACATTATACCATCGCTTTGACATCTTTTCTACCGAGCGACCTACAATATAGTTTCCGTTTTCTAATTTAAATTCAGCTGATTCATATTGAGGTTGCCATTTTTTAAGGGCATTCAAATCGAGTTCATCTGATGCATTTATCAAATTGACATCCACCCTTAATTGCTCAAATTTAGATAGCGCATTCTCAACATTTGAATGCTTAAAATCTACAAGTCCGTGAGAATAATAAATCTCCGTTCCGCTCTTTCTATATACAATCGCAGAGTTTCCAGTAATCATACCTTGATTGATTAATTTTTGTGCAAACTCAAGTTGAGGAACCAGTCCTCTATCAAATAAAAACTGCTGCCAAAATCTCGCGTACAACAAGTGTGATGTTGCGTGCTCACTTCCACCGATGTACAAATCAACCCCTTTCCAATAGTTTATTTTAGTTGCCTCAAAAATTTCAGCATCATTACAAGGGTCCATAAAACGATTAAAATACTGCGAAGATCCCGCCCATGCCGGCATTGTATTTAACTCTAATGGAAAAATTGTTTCGTGATTGATTTCAGTTTTCGCAACTACTTTTTGATGCTGCTCGTCCCAAGCCCAATGCGTCGCGTTCCCTAGAGGCGGCTCCCCTGTTTCTGTGGGAAGATATTTTTCAACCTCTGGTAAACGAAGTGGTAAAGCTTCAACAGGAATCATCTGAGGCATTCCATCGATGTAATAAACCGGGAAAGGTTCTCCCCAATAACGCTGTCTGGAAAAAACAGCGTCACGCAATCTGTAATTGATTCGCCTTTTTCCTTTACCCGAAACTTCGAGCTTTTTTATGACCGTTTTCTTGGCTTGGACAAAAGGCAATCCATCTAAGAAATCAGAATTAGCTATTATAGCAGTACTCTTATCCACAAAGGCAGCCTCTGAAATATCAACATCTTTAAAAATATTTGGAATGGGTAAATCGAAGTGCTTGGCAAAATCATAATCTCGTTGATCCCCGCAGGGAACAGCCATCACCGCGCCCGTTCCATAACTAGCCAACACGTAATCTCCTATCCAAATAGGAACCTTTGTTCCATTAAGTGGATGAATCGCATAAGCTCCAGTAAATACCCCACTGATACTTTTGACATCAGACAAACGATCGCGCTCTGAACGTTTCGCTGTCTCGTTGATATAGGCCTGAACCACATCACGCTGATCAGGCGTGGTTATTTTAAGTACCAGATCTAATTCTGGAGCTAGGGTCATAAAACTCACCCCAAAAATAGTGTCAGGTCTGGTCGTAAAAACCTCGAGTTGCTCTGAGTGATTTTCAATATCGAATTTGACCTGAGCGCCCTCTGAGCGTCCAATCCAATTGGTTTGAGAATCTTTTAATGGTTGGGGCCAGTCAATTTGATCTAGGCCATCTAGCAATCGCTGTGCATAGGCAGTTATGCGCATATTCCACTGGCGCATTTTCTTGCGAATAACGGGATGCCCTCCTCGTTCAGAGACCCCATTGACGATTTCATCATTGGCCAAAACAGTCCCCAAAGCAGGGCACCAATTCACTTCAGTATCTGCCAAATAGGTCAGGCGATATTTTAAAAGAATTTCTTGTTTTTCAGTGTTCGTATAAGCCTTCCATTGAGTAGCGTCAAACTGAGGACAATCTATATCACAACTTGCTAAAACGGATGCATTACCTTCATTCTCAAATCGAGCCACGAGTTCATCAATTGCAAGCGCTTTACTTTGACTCAAATCAAACCATGAGTTGTAGAGCTGAATAAAAATCCACTGGGTCCACTTATAATACGAAGGGGCTGAGGTTTTAAATTCTCGACTCCAGTCGAAAGAAAACCCCAAACCACTCAACTGTTCTTTATACCGCTTTATATTTTCTTCAGTAGTTTTTGATGGATGTTGTCCTGTTTGGATTGCGTATTGCTCGGCAGGCAGGCCAAAAGAGTCAAACCCCATAGGGTGCAAAACATTATAGCCCTGATGTCTCTTATAGCGTGCATAAATATCGCTTGCGATATATCCTAAGGGATGCCCCACGTGCAGACCCGCACCTGACGGATATGGGAACATATCTAGAACGTAGTACTTGGGTTTTTCTGAGGCTTCGTCCGCTTTGAACGTTTTATTTTCTTTCCAGAATTTTTGCCATTTGGCCTCTATTTCTCGAAACCTGTATTCCATGATTTTTGAGGGAACTAAAATTTGCAATACAAAAGTACATTTAATAAAGTAAAGCCAAAAGTTTGCTATTTTTGAATGAGCAGATAATCTAATGAGCAACTACATCGATAAATATCAAAAAAGAAGACTTATAACGTCTTATGTTTCTGTAACCGTAAGTATCTCTTTGGTACTTCTACTTATGGGGTTATTGGGACTATTAGTGTTTAATGCATCAAAGCTTGCCAATCACTTTAAAGAAAAAATTGCCATATCCATTTATTTAAAAGAAGACGCAAGTCAAACGGAAATACAAAGTCTAAAACGAAAATTCAGCATGTCTCCTTATGTAAAGAACAGCGAATTCATTTCAAAAGACGAAGCCGCCATTAAATACAGCGCTGATATCGGTGAAAATTTTGTAGAGTTTTTGGGCTACAATCCTCTTAAAGATGCTGTTGACATCAGTCTTAAAGCGCAGTATGTAAATCAAAATGCCATAGAACGCATTGTAAGTGATTTACAAGAATCTAATGTGGTAGAAGAAGTGAGTTATGATAAACCATTAATTCAGCTCATTGACCAAAACATTCAAAACGCAAGTTTTTGGCTACTGATAAGTAGTATCTGTTTTACCATTATTTCTGTACTACTCATCAATAGCTCTATACGACTATCTATTTATTCCAAACGATTTATCATTAAAACCATGCAAATGGTTGGCGCAACAAAAAATTTCATCCAAAAACCATTTATAAGAACCAATATTAAATTAGGAATTTACGGCGCAACCATTTCAAGTGTAATTTTAATTCTTCTCTTGAATACCATAGATTTAAATTTTCCTGAAATTGATATTTTTGGAGACGTTTTCGGCTTGAGTATTTTATTTATAAGCCTATATGGTTTGGGTATTTTGATATCTTACTTGAGCACGCAGAGTGCAACCCAACGCTTTTTAAACTTAAGAACAGACCGTTTATACTACGAATAATGAAGAAAAAACAACCTGCGAACAAATTCGATTTATTCGACAAAAGCAATTATAAACTCATAATTATAGGACTGCTTTCTATAGCTGCTGGGTTCCTTTTAATGAGTGGTGGGGCACCTGAAAATCCCGAAGTATTCAATCCAGAAATTTATAATTTTAGAAGAATTAGGCTAGCTCCTACCCTTGTGCTTTTAGGACTGGGAATTCAAGTGTATGCCATTTTAAAAACCCCCAAACAAAAGTAAATGTCCATTCTTGAATCCATACTTCTTGGAATCATTCAGGGGTTAACAGAGTTCTTGCCAGTTTCGTCTAGTGGGCATATAGAAATAGGTAAGACTTTATTGAATAGTTCTTTTTTTGAAAAAGAGAATTTGCTCTTTACCGTGATTTTACATTTTGCCACTGCTATAAGTACAATCATCGTTTTTAGAAAAACAATTGCTACTGTTTTAAGAGGGTTAATTAAACAACAAAAAAAAGAGATGGCCTTCTCATTTAAGATTGTTATTTCCATGATTCCAGCTGCTTTAATCGGCTTTTTCTTTGAAGATGAAATCGCAAATCTTTTCAGTGGATCTTTATCATTTGTAGGCTATATGCTCATTATAACTGCACTACTCTTATATCTCGCAGATAAGGGAAAAGCGACAGCACGTAAGGTAGGATATGCGGATTCTTTCATTATTGGAATCGCCCAAGCCATTGCCATTTTACCTGGAATTTCTAGAAGCGGATCGACCATTGCTACATCTGTTTTGCTTGGAATCGACAAAAAAAAATCAGCTGAATTTTCATTTTTAATGGTCATTCCTTTAATCCTCGGTAAAATAGCTAAAGACATTCTAAGTGGAGAATTAGAAGCTCTTTCTTCAGTAAATTTTTTGCCCTTTCTGTTCGGGTTTTTGGCCGCCTTAATCAGTGGTTATTTTGCCTGCCATTGGATGCTAAATTTAGTGCGTCGCAGTAAACTAACCTATTTCGCTGTTTATTGCTTAATCGTTGGAATTATTGCGATAAATAGCTAGAGCATTGGAACAAATTTCAAATTATACCTTAGAAAGGTTTCAAGAAGGTTTTTTATTCTTGGTGGATAAACCTTTAAACTGGTCTTCTTTTCAAGCAGTAAATGCAATCAAGTGGAGTGTAAAGAAAAAATTCAACATCAAGAAAATCAAAATTGGTCATGCGGGGACACTAGATCCGCTAGCTTCTGGATTACTTCTAATTTGCTGCGGCAAAATGACTAAACAAATAGCAGATTTTCAAGGTCAAGCCAAAACCTACACCGGAACAATACGAATTGGCGCATCAACCCCCTCTTACGATTTAGAAACACCAATAGATCAGTACTATGAAATAAAGCATATTACCGAAGAACTAATTTTCCAAACTAAAAAACAGTTTGCAGGAATCATAAATCAAAGACCTCCTTTATTTTCGGCTTTAAAAAAAGAAGGTAAAAGACTCTACGAACATGCAAGAGCGGGAAACCAAATAGCTATTCCAGAGCGAAAAATTGAAATACACCAATTTGATATTGAATCCATCCAAAATAAGGAGAGATACATTGACTTAAATTTTAAAATTAAATGCTCAAAGGGCACATACATAAGATCAATTGCTCATGATTTTGGTAAAGCCTTAGATTCAGGAGCACATCTTTCAGGTCTGAGACGAACAGCTATAGGAACATATGGTGTTGATAAGGCCCTAAGTCCAGAAAAAATCAAAAACCTCATAGCGTCAAATCGAACTTAATCTTCTCTTTTATTATTTTATTACCTTACGACTATGAATTTAAAAATCAGAGATAAAGCTCTTATTATTACTCTAATCACGGGTATGCTATCTCTAATTGCTTTGATTAAAATTCAATTCAACAGTAAGACTATCGAAAAAATTCCTATTGAAATTGTAGAAAACCTTACACACCCTGTTAAAGAAAAATTTGAGACAACAAAAACGAACAACGAGAAAATCGAAACGCATCAAGCTTCCAATGAATCCGCCCAAACGATTGTGGAAAATGTAGAACCCCTCGCAAGTTTAGAAGAACTCAAACCAGAGTTTTTTGAAAGTAATTCAAAAGACAACCCTAGCACAGCTTATGATTTTGAACGTGATTTTCAAGAATTCAAAAAAGACATTGATTTGCGAATTGAAAAGCTATCAAAAAAGAATCCCAAAGAAACACAGGTTGCCAAACACAATAGAAAAACAACTGTTCGCTATTATCTAGAAAATCGAACACATATGGCACTGCCCATTCCTGTGTACAAGTGCATTACGGGAGGAACTATTGTTATCGACATAGAAGTCAATGCTGAAGGAAAAGTAATTTCAAAAAAATACAACGATAACTTGTCAAACTCTTCAAACGGATGTTTGATTGAGAACGCACTAGCTTATGCTTCAAAGGCCTTATTTCAAAGTGCAAGCTCCAAAATACAAAAAGGGCGTATTATCTATTTATTTCAATCTAAATAACGCCTTGATATGAAAAATCAAAAGCGATGCTTCTGGTGTGAAGGTGATGCACTTTATGAAGAGTATCACGATAAGTACTGGGGACGACCAATAGTAGATAGTCGTGTGCTTTTCGAATGCTTAATTTTAGAAACCTTCCAATCTGGACTGAGCTGGATTACTGTCCTAAAAAAGAAGAACCATTTTTTAAACGCGTTTGATCAACTCGACCCTTACCAAATCATTCATTATGACGATCTCAAAGTCAAAGAACTTCTTTGCAATGAAAACATTATTAGACACAAGCAAAAAATTAAGGCTGTAATTAGCAATGCCAAAGCGTTTGTGCATCTTGATGAGAAGACTGGTTTTTCAAAATATCTTTGGGGGTTTACAGATGGTGCTATCATCAAAAATAAATTATCGACTAAAGAAGACATCATTACCAACTCTGAACTCTCCTTACGTATTTCAAAAGAAATGAAGCAGCACGGGTTTAGCTTTATAGGATCGACTACAATATATTCATTTTTGCAAGCCGTCGGGGTTGTCAATGATCATTTTGAGGATTGTTTCTGTCAAAAAGAACTCTGTGGGATTAATGAGGTAGATTTTAAAGAAATGAAATGAATTCAGCTCTGGAAATTTCTCTTGCCCCCATCGATTGTAAATGATTCGTATAAAGTTGACAGTCGATTAAGGCTATTCCGTTAGCGGCAGCGCATTCAGCAAGAGAGATCAACGCGAATTTAGAAGCGTTGGATTCAAGAGAAAACATACTCTCTCCGCTAAAGACTTTACCTGTTTGAACCCCATATAGTCCACCAACCAATTCATCCTCTCGCCATACCTCAAATGATTTAGCCAATCCTTGATAATACAGGCTTGCAAAGGCGATTTTCATTCCCTCTGTAATCCAAGTTCCCTCTTGATTAGTGCGGTTAATAGATGCGCAAAAGGAAACAACTTGTTCAAAAGCTACATTCTGGGTAACTCGAAATTGAGCAGATTTCAATACCCTTTGCATACTTTTAGAAATCTTAATTTCTTCAGGAAACAAAACCATTCTTGGATCAGGACTCCACCACATAATGACATTGTCATCTTCAAACCATGGAAAAATACCTCGACTGTAAGCAAGCTTCAATCGTTCTGGGTCCAAATCTCCACCGATAGCCAATAACCCATCAGGGTTGGCCATACTGATATCTGGAAAATAAAATTCTCCTTTAAGTGTGTACATTGGTTAGATGCTTAATTGCGAAATACACTTGAAGATATAAAAGAATTCTTAACTCCCTAATTTTTAAAAGGGTAAATCGTCAAAATCTTCATCTTTATTCTGATCCGTTTTTTCGAATTGATCTAAGGGAGGCGTCGGTGGTATTTCATCTACCGGACTAGCAGCAGTAGAAACTGTTTGATTTGCTTGAATTCTCCATCCTTGAATAGAGTTAAAGTATTTTACCTCTCCTTGGGGGTTGGTCCACTCCCTGCCCCTGAGATTTATACCAACAGTTACTTCTTGTCCTGACGAAAATGCAGACAACAAATCCGTTTTATCTTGAACAAATTCAATCAGTAAATGTTGTGGGTATTGTTCCTGTGTGGTTAAAATTAGTTCTCTCTTTCGAAATCCATTGTTTCCATAGGTTTTAGTCTCGCCTACTTCTTTTATAATTCCTTGTATTTCCATGATTTTGATTTAGACGTTTTGGTTGTTAAAAGCTTGGCTGATCGCTTGAGCTGTTTCCTTAAATTCATCATCAGACAACGAGACCTTTGAGGTAAATCGGGCATTATCCATATGCTTCAAAGGAATTAAATGAACGTGAACATGAGGCACTTCAAGCCCTATTATAGATAGGCCAATACGTTTACACGCTATAGATTCTTCAATAGCCAAAGCAACTCGTTTTGAAAAGGTCATTAAATCAGTAAATTGCTTGTGATCTGCTTCATACCATTTATCGACCTCAACTTTGAGAATACATAAAGTATGACCTCTTGTGTTAGGATTGATATCCAAAAAAGCTAAAAATTCATCCGTTTCTGCTACTTTGTAAGCAGGGATTTCTCCTTTGACAATTTTGGTGAAAATTGAGGACATAATAGTTATCTTGTAATTTCTAAAACTTCTAGTTGCAATTTTCCGTTAGGCACCTTTATTTCAGTCACATCTCCGACAGTCTTTCCAAGTAATCCTTTTCCAATCGGAGAATTTACAGAAATCTTGTTCGTTTTTAAATCAGCTTCACTCTCGGCAACAAGAGTAAAGGTCATATGTTGCTTATTCACTTTATTGAGAAGCTTTACGGTCGATAAAACAAGAACCTTAGACGTATCTAGTTGCGACTCATCAATGATGCGAGCATTTGCTACAATTTGCTCTAGCTTTGAAATTCTCATCTCTAGTAAACCTTGAGCTTCTTTTGCAGCATCGTATTCGGCGTTTTCCGAAAGGTCGCCTTTATCTCTTGCCTCAGCAATAGCTTGTGAAGCTTTTGGGCGCTCAATATCCTTTAATTCGTTTAATTCTTTTCTTAATTTTTCTAATCCCTCTTTCGTGTAATATGCTATCTTGCTCATAATCAAAAAATTAAATCCTCCAGAAACTAAAAAAGTTTTAGAGGATTAATAACGTAAAGATACATAATTTTGAAAGAATCTCACTCTAGTATGATTTCTAATGAATAAAACCTTAATACTCCTATTTTGCTCAAGTTTATTGTTTTTTGCTTGCACAAAAACAAGAACGAATCGAAATCCATACCTAATTGAAACCAGCTTTGAGTATCAAGTCAATTTAAATCTTCCTCAATTCAACGCTCTTCAAAATATTGGAAACCCCGTATTCATAGGCACTCAGGGAGTGGGTATAAAAGGTGTTTACATCATAAACACAGGCTTTGACACCTTTAGAGCCTTTGAAGCTAGTTGTCCAAACCTCTCTCCATCATCATGTTCAAAAATAGTATCGAGTGGTGATATTGCGACCTGCCCTTGTAATTCTTACGAATACAGCCTTTTTACAGGGCAGCTTTTAAACCGCCCTGATGGTGAATTTTTATATGATTTACTCGAATACAATGTGCGATCAAGTGCTTCCACACTGATTATCTACAATTAAAAACGAAGACTCATCCCTAGCATGTAATTTCTCCCTGCCTGAGGGTAGTATGCGTTTCCGTAAAAGGTAGTTACTGCTCCGTTGTCTTCTATGTCATAACTGTAAAAATAACCGTTGTTTTCATAGCTCAAATCAAAGACATTGTTGACCAACAATTGAAATTTGAGATTAGAATTAAGTTGGTAATCAAAGCTTAAATCGTGAACGCTATAGGCTTCAATTTTAGACAGTTCAGCTTCAGTATTACTCATAAATTGTGCTCCCACATGTTTAAAAAACCAATAAGCTGTAAAGTTTTCACTCATTTGATAGGCCAAAACATGCGAGGCAATCAAATTGGGGGAGTATGAAATAGCAGTATCTGATAAGTCTACAAGACTACCGTTTTTGTTGTCTATAAAATTTCTGTTTTTATTGGTGCTCAAAGCAATAGCTGGTCGCCAAGTCAAATTAGCAGAAATGGGGTATACCGCGTCAACCTCTAGACCAAAACGATAAGAACTTCCCACATTTTGACGAATAGGAAACCCTACCTCGTCTAATGCTCCAGTGAGAACCAATTGATTCTCGTAATTCATATAGTAGATATTTGCATTGAGCTTTAATTTGGATTGATTCAATCTGAATCCGAATTCGAAATCATCCAATTGCTCNGCTTCTGGATTACCATTTTCAAAATCAACGCGAGCAGGTTCTCGGTTAGCCCTGGCAAAAGAAGCATAAATACGAGTCGATGNTGAGGCTTTAAAATCTATTCCTANNTTAGGNTTAAAGAATNCATAGTTTTCATNAACNTCAATTTGTCCTNNNCGTTCNACNAGAGAACCCTNNGCAGTGTAGTTGATGGCTCTGTATTGNAAGTCNGNAAANGCATTCCATTTGTCTGTAAGTCTATATTGTAATTTAGTGTAAATATGACTGTCTANCTTGTCTGAAGTATTGCGATAAAATTCAAAATTNGGCNAGGNTAAAACAGCNACATCAGNCCATTTTACCAAACCAAATTGCTCNCCTAAATAACGGTTAANTCCTCCTCCAAAGGTTAGCGTATAATCCGTTNTCTGTTGNTGTAAATTAAATANCCCTCCATAAAATTCAGAATTCAAATATGCTTGAGTAGCAAGATCGGTNGTTANGCTATTGGCCAAATCTGTTATTCGATAAGTATANGTNCTAACATCGTCTTGAATTTGCTCAAAATAGCCAGCACCATTTGTGTGATGCAAACTTAGTCTAAAGCGCCAATCNCTATTAAACTTTTGATTCCAATGCAGTTGTAAATGNTCTTGTTGATAATTATCGGTCTGATCTTCGTAGNCGANATAATTTCCTTGGGCATCAAAATATAGTCCGTCGTAATTNACTGTTCTGTCTTGTTCTAAACCTGCCTTNTCCAATCCAANAAAGCTCAAACCAGTGCGCTCTGTTCCTCCAAAAGCCACNAGAGATAANGCTGTATTNCCACTGCGATANGANCCATTGAGGTAATAAGACTTTAAATCTGCAAANGCGCGGTCTATATAACCATCAGTCTCTACNTTAGAAAGTCTNCCATTGAAAGAAAAGCCATTTTCTAGNAATCCTGTCGAAAATTTGATGTTCNTACGTTGAGTTCCAAAGCTACCTGTGGAGTAATTAAATTCGTAATAGGCATCNTCTTGAAACTGCTCGGTCTGAAGCTGNACAGANGCTCCAAAACTAGCNGCACCGTTCNTNGAGGTTCCAACACCTCTTTGGATTTGAATACCTTCTAAAGATGAGGCAAAATCTTGGAGATTGACAAANAAGGTTGTCTGCGAATCTGCGTCATTNTANGGAATTCCATTAATGGTNACATTGATTCTAGAATTGTCNGCACCTCTTATTCGATAATCGGTATAACCCACTCCCGTTCCNTCATAGGTTGTACTCACAACAGAGGGNTGAAAATTAAGTAATACNGGTAAATCTTGCCCCAGATTCAANGGTGCNAANTGNGCNGGNAGAATTTCGNTAAAACTTATGGGTAAGGAGTCATTCNCTTTNTCTGCAGATACAATAACCTCCTNTAATTTATTNACCTGANTTGTTGTTTNTTGTGCTTGTACAAAGCTNGCCACTACCAATAAGGCAGTGAAAATTTTCGTTTTCATTCGTATTTCTTAGCACGAATAAAAGGGGTATTATTCGAAATTAATAGTNATACAATTTCCTTGGCAGCATTACCTGCCCAGGTTCTATGGGTATAATCTCAGCCTGATGATTCAAGCACCCCTTCAGAGACATTGCAAATGTAGTCGATTTTTTAAACCTGATGCGTAGATTTTAATAAATCATTTACGGTTTTAACTGGATTAAAGGTAAGTACTGGAACCTCGACAAAAATAGTATTCCATCCTGCCATAGATCCATTCCATAATCCAGGCAATTCAAGGGCCTTAATCTGAGCCTCTCCCAATGACTTCGAACTGATAAACACCTGATCGTAATCGATATATTCTTTGAGATTAAAAGGTATTCCTTTGTGGTTTTTTAATCCACAAACCAAATCGACAGGGTTAAAATGAGTGGCCGAATTTAAAATTTGTTGCTGCTCGGGATTCGAATTGTCTATCTGTACAGATTCAATAATTTGCAATTCTTCTTTTTGATCTTGTGTAGTTACCCAAAATGGCCCACCACCAGCTTGGCCTTCATTTTTTACCATACCACAAACGCGTATAGGTCGGTCTACACTATCCAAAAGTGCAGACTGAAAATCTAAATTCACATCAATTGAAATGACTTTTCCTAAGATTTGTTCGACTTCTACTTTCAAATTGGTGAGTTCTGAATGTGACAATGGAGCAGCTTCTAATTGAGCGGCTATTTCAAACAAGGCAGATTGTTTTTGCAGTAGAACTCCAGCCAAAGCTTTTTTATAAGATACCGAAAGATCAAAATCACGCTCAACTTGTACGTTATCTATATTCTTGATAAAAACCACATCAGCATTTATATCATTCAAATTTTCTATGATAGCCCCATGTCCACCAGGCCGAAAAAAGAGTTGGCCTTGATCTGTTCTAAAAGGTTGATTGAACTCATCTACCGCAATGGTATCCGTAAGGCTTTTTTGATAAGAATAACTAATTTCAAGCTTTTCGTAAAGAATAGGAAAGCTGTTTTTCACCTTCAATTCTTCTTGTTCAAATAGCGGTAAATGTGCTTCTGAAATGGTAAAGTGAATTCGTGATTTGTTTTGCGATGTAGCGTATTCTAAACTCTCCTTAAAATGCTCTACAAATGGACTGTGCACCTCATCTTCATAGCGATGAAAAGGCAGTACTCCTTTTGGGTAGTTGCCGTAGTTTAATCCTGTTTCTGTCAGTAGTGTTCGCACAAAAGACATTAAAAATTCACTATCATTTTCAGATATGCAGAGCTTAGCCTTCACCTTGTCGTAAAACGGAAATTTCCTCAAGCCCTTTTCAAATCCCAGCATAAAATCATCTTTGGCTTCAAGACAATATTCATCTATCGATTGATCGCTTTTACGGTCTTGTAAATAGCTATATAGCGCTTTAAACATTCTTGAGGCCGCCCCAGAGGCCGGAACAAACTTCACAAGTTGTATGCTAGTGTCTCGTTGTTCAAATATCGCTGTATAATATTCTATTTCTGTCTGGTCTAATTGGGTGATACCATTACCAACAGTCGCGGCTCTTATGAGATTCACATAAGATACACCATGTTCGAAATAAGATAATTGCTTTTGAAATTCTTCGATAGAAATTCCTTTTTGCTTTAAGTAATTTAAGTCTTGAGCGTTTAGCATAATTATGGAGTCAAAATCTTATCAATTGCTGAAATAGCTTTAGTCAACCTTTCGGTTTTAGATCCAGCAATAGGAATATAATTCTTTTTATTGAGCTCTAGCGCCTCTTTAAATTTTTGATAATAGGCTGCTCTATGATCGGGTCGATCTCTGAGGTCATCTTTTTGCCAAGGCACATCTATGTCAGTCAAAAGATAGAAGTCGTAGGTGTTGTTCGCTATTGCTTGATTTAACTCAGCAGGAACCTTATCGAAATACAACTGCGAATAGACCGCTGTTTCTAATAGGTCTGTGTCACAAATTAAGAGTTTCCCTTGGTTTTCAATAAGATCTGCAACTGCCATATTTTCAGAATGCATCTGCCCTTCAGCAATTGGTATCAAATCTTCATAGGTGCAAATCTCGGCTTTCTCATCCCACTTTGTCTGTAAATATGCTCTGGCATATTCTGGAATCCAAAGCGTTTGGTAATGCGACGCAAGTTCCTTGGAAAGTGTTGTTTTACCTGTTGATTCTGGGCCAAATAAAACTA
>NZIQ01000064.1 GCA_002691685.1 Flavobacteriaceae bacterium
CAATACGTAGGAAAGAATATGGAATTCAAAGTTGTTAAAATCAACCATGAATTCAAAAACGTAGTGGTTTCGCACAAGGCACTAATCGAAGCAGATATCGAGGTACAGAAAAAAGAAATTATTTCTCAATTAGAGAAAGGACAAGTGCTTGAAGGTGTCGTGAAAAATGTGACCTCATACGGAGTCTTTATCGACCTAGGAGGTGTTGATGGTTTAATCCACATTACAGATCTTTCTTGGAGTAGAATTAATCACCCAAGTGAGGTTGTTGAGCTAGACCAAAAATTAAACGTAGTTATTTTAGATTTTGACGATAATAAATCAAGAATTCAACTCGGACTTAAACAACTTGAGAAACATCCATGGGAAGCTCTAGGAGAAGATGTCCAGGTTGGTTCGAAAGTTAAAGGTAAGGTTGTAGTTATTGCTGATTACGGAGCATTTATTGAAATTGTCGAAGGCGTAGAAGGTTTGGTTCACGTCTCTGAAATGTCATGGTCTACACACTTGAGGTCTGCACAGGATTTCGTAAGTGTTGGTGATGAAGTTGAGGCTATGGTAATAACCCTTGATCGTGAAGAGCGTAAAATGTCTTTAGGTATTAAGCAGCTATCTCCAGATCCATGGACTGATATAACTTCTAAGTACCCTGTTGGTTCTAGACATTCAGGTACAATCCGCAATTTCACTAATTTTGGTGTTTTCGTAGAACTTGAAGAAGGTATCGATGGGTTAATTTATATCTCAGACCTCTCTTGGACTAAGAAAATAAAACATCCTTCAGAATTCGTAAATGTTGGAGAGTCAATAGAAATCGAAGTATTGGAGTTGGATGTTGAAGGACGCAAATTGAGTTTAGGACATAAACAGACTCAAACCAACCCTTGGGATGCATATTCTACAGAATTTGGAGAAGGAACAGTGCATACTGCGGAAATTGGAGAAATTGTTGACAAAGGAGCAACAATTACTTTAAATGACGATATTGTAGCATTCATTCCTTCGAGACATTTAGAGAAAGAAGATAACTCTAGATTAAAGAAAGGTGAAGAAGCACAGTTCAAGATTATTGAATTTAATAAAGATTTTAAGAGAGTTGTGGCAAGTCACACAGCAACCTTTAAAGAACAAGAAGAGCGCAATATCAAAGCTGCAAAACGCAGACAAGAAGCTCAAGCTGAAGAGTCAAAAACGACTTTTGGTGATGCTAATGCTCAGCTACAAGAGCTTAAAGATAAAATGGAGAAAGAAGGAAATAATTAATCTTTTTTCATCACACAACTTAAAACCTCGGAAGTTTCCGGGGTTTTTTTGTTTACTTTTGTACAAAATAGATACAACTCAGCGTTCTAATAGAAATGAATCAAAAAGTTCTTCTCGACGAAAAAGAGTTGCAAGTAGTACTTCACAGGCTGTCTTGTCAGTTATTAGAAAATCATTTGGATTTTTCGAACTCCGTATTAATTGGATTGCAACCTAGAGGTGTATTCCTGGCAGACCGATTACATCAATTAATAACTAGTGATTATCAAGTTAAAAATCTTCAATACGGAACATTAGACATTACTTTTTTTAGAGACGACTTTAGAAGAAATGAAAATCCTCTCAAGGCGAATTCAACCCAGATTGATTTCTTGGTAGAGAATCGAAACGTGATTTTTATTGACGATGTGCTCTATTCCGGCAGAAGCGTTCAAGCTGCTCTTAGTGCCATTCAATCTTTTGGCAGGCCTAAAGCCGTTGAGCTCATGGTATTAATTGATCGAAGATTTAGTAGGCATCTTCCAATTCAACCTTCTTACACAGGCAGACAAGTAGATGCTATTAGCGAAGAACACGTTCGTGTTGCATGGAAAGAGAGGGACGGAGAAGATTGTGTGTATTTGGTTAAAAACAAAATATGACAGAATTAAGTGTAGATCATTTATTGGGTATAAAAGATCTTCAAAAAGAAGACATTGAGCTCATATTTAAAACGGCCGACCAGTTTAAAGAGGTTATTAATCGCCCGATAAAAAAGGTTCCTAGCCTCAGAGACATTACTATAGCTAATGTTTTTTTTGAAAATAGTACTCGAACAAAACTGTCTTTTGAACTCGCTGAAAAGAGGCTCTCCGCAGATGTAGTCAATTTTTCTGCTTCCTCATCGAGTGTGAGTAAAGGAGAAACACTTGTAGATACAATAAACAATATTTTAGCCATGAAAGTGGATATGGTTGTTATGCGACATCCGCATCCCGGGGCTTGTCATCTGCTCGCTCAAAAAGTAGATGCTAAAATAGTTAACGCTGGGGATGGAGCTCACGAACATCCGACACAGGCTCTTTTAGACACCTATTCTATTCGTGAAAAATTAGGAAAAATCAAAGGTAAAAAAGTGGCTATTGTTGGAGATATTTTGCACTCACGAGTAGCACTTTCCAACATATATGCTTTACAAAAACTTGGGGCGGAAGTAACGTTATGTGGTCCAAGAACATTAATTCCTCAGCATGCCGAGTCCTTGGACGTTAAGGTTGATCTCAATTTTGATAGAGTCATTCAAAATAACGATGTGCTCAATATGTTACGTGTTCAAAATGAACGTATGAATTTGGATTACTTTCCTTCTAATAGAGATTATGTCTTTCAGTATGGTCTAACACAAGATCGTTTAAATAAGAGTCAAAACAAGCCTCTTATTATGCATCCAGGTCCAATTAACCGAGGAGTAGAAATGAGTTCAGAAGTTGCCGATTCTAATGACGCCATTATACTAAACCAAGTCGAAAACGGAGTTGCAGTGCGCATGTCTGTGCTGTATTTACTTGCGTCTAAAATGAATATAGTTTAATTCTAAAGGGTTATGACAGAGGTTCATTCACAACGGAATCAAAGCTTAAATAGTTTTATTGAGCATTTAGAAGGCCATCTCAGTGATAATAGACAGCATGTCATAATAGAATTTAATGCTGAACAAGAATTCAACGCTTATGAAATTGAGCAGCTCGAAACAATTGAGAAACGGATAAGAAGTAATAATTTGAGTTTTGTAGTAGTTTCTTTAAAACTTGATTACGACAGTAGTGATGCTTTAACAGTTGTACCCAGTGCAGATGAGGCGTATGATTTGATATCATTTGAAGAAATGCAAAGAGATTTACTAGCATGAGGGTTCATGTCTTAGGTTGTTATGCAGCCACGCCAAGATCTTATAATAATCCTACTGCTCAAGTATTAGAACTCCCCAAAAATCTTTTTTTAATTGACTGTGGAGAAGGAACTCAGGTGGCCTTCAGACGAAAGAAACTTAAATTTTCTCGTTTAGAACACATTTTTATTTCTCATCTTCACGGTGATCATTTCTTTGGTTTACCCGGTTTAGTGTCAACCCTCAGACTTTTGGGAAGAGACAAACCTTTAACCATACACGGCCCAAAAGGTATAAAGGACGCCATAACCTTATTGCTTAAATTAGGAGACAGTTGGACTGATTATCCGCTTTATTTCAATGAATTGGAGTCGAAGTCTTCAGAGGTAATTTTAGAATTAGAGCACCTGAGAGTATCTACAATTCCCTTAGAGCACCGCATCTATACAAATGGCTTTTTATTTGAAACTAAGTCAACGTCTGAAGACCTATGGAAGAAGCAATACGCATATTGCAGTGATACTAAATACTCAGAGCATATTGCGACTTTAATACAAAAGGTGAAATGTCTTTATCACGAGTCTACATTTTTGAGAGAGGATGAGCGACTGTGTGAACATACAAAACACAGCAGTGCACGTCAAGCGGCCATGGTTGCAAACCAGGCTAATGCAGAAAATTTATTGCTTGGACACTATTCTACACGTTATAAAGATTTAAATTTGTTCAAGTTGGAAGCTGAAACTATTTTCAAAAACGTTTTTTTAGCTGAAGACGGAGCAACTTTTGATTTTTAGCCTAGATGAAAGATCTCAGTGATTACAGAAAAAGTTACGATCGAGATGCCCTTCTTGAGACTAATGTACCCATAAACCCTTTTTTACTTTTCGAAAATTGGTTTCAATTGGCCGATGCACATTCCAATATTGAAGAGGCAAATGCAATGACCTTAACCACCGTTGAAAAGGACAATACACCTCTTGCTCGTGTCGTATTACTCAAAAAAATTACGCAAAAAGGATTTCGATTTTTTAGTAATTATCAAAGTCAAAAAGGTCAGGCTATCGCGAATAACCCAAATGTTTGTCTCTCTTTTTTTTGGGCGCCACTAGAGCGTCAAGTCATCATTAAAGGACATTGTGAACCTCTTAGCAGCGGTGATTCAGAAAACTATTTTAAATCAAGACCTGAAGGAAGTCAAATTGGAGCGATAATTTCACCTCAAAGTCAAGTAATATCAAATCGAGAATTTTTAGAACAGCGATTGAGTAATTTTGACCAAATTAATTTGCAGAAACCCGATTATTGGGGTGGTTATGAGGTTTTTCCCTCTAGCTTTGAGTTTTGGCAAGGTAGACAAAATCGGCTTCACGATAGGTTGAGGTATTCGAAATCAGCGCAAGAAGAGTGGCTTATTGAACGTCTTGCACCATAGTTTAAGCATATGAGATATACGTATATCAATAGAGAAATCAGTTGGATTCACTTCAATGAAAGAGTGTTGCAGGAGTGTGCTGATCCAAATGTGCCTCTTTTAGAGCGGTTGCGATTTCTTGGGATATTTAGTAATAATCTTGATGAATTCTTTAAGGTTAGGTATGCTTCTGTAAAACGCATGGTAGATACAGAAAATAGCGAAGAAACTTCGATTAATAGCGAAACCGCAAAGCAACTTCTTGAAAAAATAACTGAACTTGTGATTGAACTTCAAGCAAAGAGTCTGACCATATTACAAGAAATTCAGCACGAGTTACAAGAAGAACAAATATATATTATTGATGAGCTTCAAATCCCAGAAGAGCATCATGACTTTGTGCATAATTATTTTGATCAAAAAGTAAATCCAAATCTTCAAACCATTGATTTGAGCAGTATTTCTCACTTCCCTTTGCTGCAGGAATCAGCCGCTTATTTGGCAGTTAAACTAGAAGCGTACAAAAACAAAAAATTAAAAATAACTGATAAAGAGAAGGTGAGCTATGTACTAATTGAAGTTCCAGATAACTTAGATCGCTTTCTCGTTTTACCTTCAAAGGATAATAGGCAATATGTAATTTTACTTGATGATGTCATTCGTTTCTGTATGGAAAAAATCTTTTTCATGTACGAGTTTGATAAAATCAGTGCACATATGATAAAAGTTACACGAGATGCAGAATTAGACATTGACGATGACTTTGAAAAGTCTTTTGTAGAAAAAATATCCACCTCTGTAAGTAACAGAAGAATAAGTGACCCAGTTCGCTTTGTTTACGACAAACAAATTTCTATAGACACTTTGAATTTCCTGAAAAAAAAGATGGAAATTGAGGACACTGATAGTGTTATTCCAGGAGGACGATATCACAATAGAAGAGATTATATGTCTTTTCCAGATTTAAACAAACCCCAGTTTCAATATGAAAAAATCACGCCTTTAGCTATTCCAAATTTGAATAATGAGGGGAGTTTTTTTAATCAGATAAGAATGCGTGATTACTTGTTGTATACTCCTTATCAAAGTTACGGGTACGTCATTCGTTTTTTGAAAGAAGCAGCTTTAGACTCCAAGGTGAGTGAAATAAAAATCACTATTTATCGTCTAGCTAAAAATTCTCAAGTAGCAGCAGCTTTAATCAATGCAGCAAACAATGGCAAAAAAGTAACTGTTCAAATTGAAATTCAGGCTCGATTCGATGAGAAAGCAAATATTGATTATGCCAATACCTTTAAAGAAGTTGGAATTCGACTAGTTTTTGGTGTAAAAGGGTTAAAGGTTCACAGCAAAATTTGTTACGTTACAAGAGAAAATGATAAAGGTGAGCAAGAAGTCTTTTCCCTTATTAGCACAGGTAATTTCAATGAGTCAACGGCCAGAATTTATACCGACTACACACTTTTCACGATAAATGCAAAAATTGCAAGAGAATTAAAAACAGTTTTTGAGTTTTTTGAAACGCCTTATAAAATGCCCGAGTTTAAGCATTTGATTGTTTCACCGCATTATACAGAATCGTCATTCGCCAGTCTTATTGAGAAGGAGATTGAAAATGCAAAAGCTGGAAAACCTGCTTTTATTCGCATTAAAATGAATTCATTTACCTCTTTTAAAATGGTAGATAAATTGTACGAGGCATCTAATGCTGGCGTTAAAATTGATCTAATTATAAGGGGTGTTTGTTGCTTAGTGCCTGGTGTTAAAGGTCAAAGTGAAAATATTACTGCCATAAGCATAGTAGATAAATTTTTAGAACACCCAAGAGTATTTATTTTTGGAAGTGCTGGTAAGCCTAAAGTTTATATTTCATCGGCAGATTGGATGACTCGAAATATTGAAAATAGAGTAGAGGTTGGGGTGCCTATTTATCAAGAAAATATTAAAAAAGAAATCTTAGATACTTTTGAAATTGCTTGGCGAGATAATGTAAAAGCCAGAGTCTTTTCTGATAGCTTCGACAATGCCTATAAAAAACTGGACAAACCAGCAATACGTTCTCAGTTTGTCACCTATGATTATTACAAAAGTAAGTCGAACTTAAATAAATAAGTTGCTACCCATGCATTGTTTCTTTTGTTCCAAGAGTAGACATTAATTCTGCCTCGTATTCTAATAACGCATTCCATTTTTGATCAACTTCTTTTGGGTCACCATACTGTCGCGCAAATTTCAAAAACATAGTATAGTGATTGGCCTCACTGACCATGAGATCTCTATAGAATTTAGATAAATCTTTGTCATTGATTTCTTCTGAGAGCAAACGAAAGCGTTCACAGCTTCGAGCTTCGATAAGAGCAGCATATAAGAGTTTGTGAATTAAATGTGTTTCTCTGCTACCTCCTTTTGGAAAAAACTTCTTCAACTCGATCACATATTGATCTTTGCGCTCGCGACCGAGCACCCAACCTCTTTCTAGGATTTTTTCATGAACCATATTAAAATGACCCATTTCTTCTCTAGAAAGGGCAACCATAGCCTTTACGAGTTCGGGCTTTTCGGGAAAGCCTATAATCAGTGAAATAGCCATGCTTGCGGCCTTTTGCTCGCAGTAGGCATGGTCGGTTAGAATTTCTTCAATGTTTTTTTTAACGATATTGACCCATCGTGGATCAGTCGGTAATTTTAATCCAAGCATAATTAATATTCTAAATCAAAAGTGTCCTTCAAGAGCGCGATTGAAGGGTTTTGTTCAACCATTTTTTTGTATTTCTCTTCGGGGGTAAAAATATATTTTTCGTTCATTTCTTCTTTTACAATGACCTGTAAGTCCAAATGATCGTTTTCGAGTTTATCTCTAAGAAATTGAAGAAGTTCAAATTTATTTCGATCAATCTCTTGTTGAATGATTTGATTGGGCACAGTCATACTCATCAAAAAGGCCTCGTTGAGTTGCGGCTGATCCATATTTAAATTTGCCGCCATAATCTTTTTACCCTTTGCATCTAATTGATCAATATAATTATTCCAATGAACATGGAGTTCTTCTAGACTAACCTCTTTCGCCCTCTTATCTTCTTCAGACTTTGTTTGTTGCTGTGCTTTTTCTTTCCTGTGTTTTTTTTGCAATGCCATTCCAGCAAGGGATAATCCAGAAACCTGATGTTCTTGTTTGAGTTCCATTTTTGGTAGTTCTACTTCAGGAAGAACTTCAGATTCAACAAGAGTAGGTATTTCTTTTTCTGTGGGCGCTTTGGATGGAACTAGGGCTTCAGTTTGAGGTATTATCGCTGTTTCGATGCCTTCAATCCATTGAGGGTCAATCAGTCTAAACTTTTTTTTTTAGAAGGATGACTAATAGATGCCAGTTGCATAAGGCACAATTCGGCATGTAATCTTTGGTTTTCACTGTTTTTATAACTAAGCTCACATGAGTTACTGATGTCAATAGCTTCTAATAACCATTCCTCTTTCCATTTTTGTGCTTGATCGATATACAAGCTCATGATATTTTTTGGGACTTGCAGTAACTCTTGTGTAGGTTGATGTTTTGACACCATAAAGTCTCTAAAATGAGAGCTTAATCCAGCTATTACATGATGTCCGTCAAATCCTTTTTTCAACAACTCATCAAACTCTAATAGTAGGCTAGGAATCGAATTCTCTAATATATGTGCAGAGAGCTTAAAATAATTATCATAATCAAGGATATTCAGGTTTTCGCTCACATCTTTTCGACTGATACGATTTCCGGAGTAACTGACAATACGATCAAAAATGGAAAGAGCATCTCTCATAGCACCCTCAGCCTTTTGAGCGATAATATGAAGTGCCTCTTCTTCGGCTTCTACCTCTTGATCTTGTGCAATTTTTTGCAGGTAATTGACAGTGTCAGATACCGTAATTCTTTTGAAATCAAATATTTGACACCGAGAAAGTATGGTCGGAATTATTTTGTGTTTCTCTGTGGTAGCCAATATAAACACAGCGTGTTTTGGAGGCTCTTCAAGTGTCTTTAAAAAGGCGTTAAAAGCTGCTGAAGAGAGCATATGGGCCTCGTCTATTATGTATACTTTATAATGTCCGTTTTGTGGAGGTATTCTAACCTGATCTGTCAAACTTCGTATATCGTCAACAGAATTATTCGAGGCAGCATCTAGTTCGAAAATATTAAATGAAAAGTCTTCAACATTAGAACTGCTATCATCGCTATTGATTTTTCTAGCTAGAATTCGAGCACAAGTCGTTTTTCCAACACCTCTGGGACCACAAAACAACAAGGCCTGCGCCAAGTGGTTTTGTTTGATGGCATTGTCAAGTGTTCTTGTAATGGCTTCTTGACCAATGACCTCCTCAAAATCTTGGGGTCTGTATTTAAGTGCTGAAACGACATATTGCTCCATACCACAAATATACTATTCAAAAATATTCGCAACTCCTGATAATAGGGCATAAGTTCAAAAATTATCAACATTAGAATTACCTTTGTGCTAAGCAGGTCACCTTATCGCTTTTTAAAGAGGAAAGTCCGGACACCAGAGTGCAGCATAGCGGGTAACGCCCGTCCATCGAAAGATGAGGACTAGTGCAACAGAAAGGAAGTACAGTTCGGCTGTAGTGAAATCAGGTAAACTCTATGCGGTGAAACACCATGTAAACCAATATTTTAGGGTTGCACGCTCTACATTGGAGGGTAGGTGGCTAGAGATCAAGGGTAACTTTGATTCAAGATAAATGATAAGGCTAGACAGAATCCGGCTTATGACCTGCTTTTTTTAAAAAAACTAAAACAAGAATTCCCGTAGTTGCGGACGCGAGTGAAATTCGGATGGTCTTCAAAAGCAATAACACCTTCGTGTTCTAAAATAAATTGACCTTCTGAACTTAATGCTTTTTCAAGAACCAGTTCAATGATTTCAAAGTATTGTTCATTACTGAAATTATAAGGGGGATCTGCAAACACTAATTGAAAGATTTGCTTGTTGTTTTGCAGGTATCCAAAGATGTTTTTTTGTATTGCTGTGATTGAAAAATCCAAATCTATATTCATTTTTTTTAAAAAGGAAATACAGCCCTTATGCTGATCAACAGCCGTTAATGTTCGGCATCCTCTCGAAGCAAATTCAAATGAAATATTACCTGTCCCACAGCACAAGTCTAATACACTGATATTTTCAAAATCAAGTTGATGAGTAAGAATATTAAATAGCCCTTCTTTAGCCATATCTGTAGTAGGACGAACAGGTAGATTTTTGGGAGCACTTATTCTACGCCCTTTATGAAGACCGGAGATTATTCTCATAGTTTAAGTCATCATAGAAGAGAATATCGCCATTGGAGGTTTTTTTTTGGGATAATTCAAATCAATATCAAAAAAATCTGCACTTCTGCAACTTTTAAAATGTGTTCCGTGACTTTCTTCAAAGTTTGTGATCTGAGTTTTTTGACCTAATAAAAGTAATTGAGTATTTTGAACCTTTCCCTCGCATTGCTGAATTGCATTAAGAATATAATAGAGACAATCTTCACCACCAACTAGCGGAAAGCTATTAAACATCTGTAATCTCGCTTTTTGATATAGAGAAATCTCTATACGGTAAGAGTCAATACTTGCAATAACTAAATCTTCATCAAAATTTTGATCTATAGTCTTTGGAATTTTAAATTGGGAAATTGTTCTAGCACTGTGCTCCAAATCAAATGAGTCAAAATGTTCAATCAAGAGTGACTCTACTTCAGGTAATTTTTTAAACACGTAATTGCGTTCAAAATCATCACTTAAATAGGTCAGATCACAATCATTCAATGGGGCAGAGAGCTGAAAATAATTCTTGAGTTGCCCCTCATCAAATACTGATTGATGAACAATAACAACCTCAGTCGTGTAAATCAAAGAAACTGCCTCGATATTTTCTTTACAGTCAAGAATAGTTTGAGTGAGTTGTTCAAGGATATCGTTTTCACCTGCATCAGTATCTTGTTTTGCTGATGATTCGCCATAGTCCTGAAGCAATCTAGATTGCTCATCAATAATCCAAAAAGAAAATCCATCCTGCGATAGCCGAATGGATAGTCTTGTATTAGAATTTGTGCTTGATTCTGTTGTCAAAAGAAAAACACTTATTTATTTTTTGTCATAAATAGAAGGCCAGTTACCACTTGTACTAACTTCTGTTAACGAACCTAATACGATTAGGTTACCATTTACCTCCTCAATACTATTATGAGTATTTTCTTTTAGCCTTAGGTCTTCTGGTTGATCGTATAGAACCACATCTTTTTTAACTGAGGCCATAAAAACTGGAACTTGAAAATTTCCTTTAGTGATAATCTCTGCCTTGAGTTCGAATGTTTCTCCGTTTTGACCATAGGGGACATTCATCAATTCTTTGTATGACATCGAATTTTTAAATAGTGAGTCTTTAATAGAAACCAGACCTAATGTATCAATTACTACAGTGTCTACCTGCATGTCGATACGATATACTCGATTGTAGCGCATAAAAGAAGAATCTCTTTGCTGGGTAATTGTAAATTCAGCGGTATCAATAAATTGTACTAAGCCTTCAAAGTCACCAGCGTAATTTCCGTTAACCGTTTTATACGCTTCTTGAGCGACTTTAATTTCTTTCAATCTTTCAATGACGGCTGTGAATCTCTCTTCTCTTGTCTTGTTGAATTCGATAGGAGCCATAATTGATTGATAAATTAAGTATCCTAGTAGTATAGAAACTATCCAAAGAACTGCCGTAAGAACTTTTTTCATTATTAGATAATTTGATCGTTTGGTTAAAAACAAATCTACAATTTTTTTTGATTAGCAAAGGTATTTCGGTGCAAATGATGGTAACTTACGACAAAATTAAAATTTGAACGCCCAAGAGTTTGAACACCTTATAATCGATTCCTTTCCTTTTGCACCTACAGGCATTCAACTCCATAGCATAAGGATGCTCTCCAATTTTTTATGTAACCCTACTGATAAGCAGATTTTTGTGCTTCGAGGTTACGCCGGAACGGGAAAAACTACACTGATTAGTGCACTGGTTAAAAAACTCTGGAATATTTCGATGAAGTCGGTTCAAATGGCTCCAACAGGTCGAGCAGCTAAGGTAATTTCTTCTTACACAAGTACAGTCTCTTTTACGATTCATAGGAAAATTTATCACGTCAAAAGCGAGAAAGATGCTGGGATACGATTTACTCCTGCGGTGAATAAACACAAGAACACACTTTTCATCGTCGATGAGGCTTCAATGATTTCGGACACCCAGGTTGAAAAATCGTCTTTATTGGAGGATTTAATTTCGTACGTGCATTCTGGATACAAGTGTAAACTTTTGTTAGTTGGTGATACTGCTCAGCTTCCACCAGTTCACTCAGAAATAAGCCCAGCTCTCAATGAAGAGTATCTCGAAAGAAATTTTGATTGTTCACTTTTGAGTTGTGAATTAAATGAGGTGGTTCGCCAAGCCAGTGATAGTGGAATTTTATACAATGCTACTCTTCTCCGGGAAACACTTTTTGATCAAATGAGCAGTTCCTTTCGATTTCAGCTCAATGAAAAACCTGAGATAGAACGCTTAATTGATGGATCTGAAATCCAAGAACGACTNGAGGANAGTTACAGATTNTCNGGTTTNGAAGAAACNGCCATAATAGTNCGATCNAATAAAAGAGCCAATTTNTTCAANAAAAATATCAGATCTCGCATNNTGTATTTAGANGATGANCTAAATGTTGGCGATTACCTNATGGTAGTTAAAAANAATTACTTTTGGATCAGTCCAAAAAGCGAGGCGGGATTCATTGCCAATGGAGATTTAATTGAGCTTTTAGAAATCTTTAAATACATCGATTTGTACGGTTTTCGATTCGCTGAAGTAAAAGTCAAATTGGTAGATTANCCCAAAATGGANCCTTTTGAAACTGTNCTGATTTTNGATACNATNGAGTCNGAGACNCCGGCCCTTACNTATGAAGAATCAAACCAACTCTATCAACAAGTCAAAGCTGATTATGAACATGAGAGTTCAAANTATAAAAAATACTTAGCAGTTAAAAACAACAAATATTTCAATGCNCTTCAAGTCAAGTTTTCGTATGCCNTAACTTGTCATAAAGCTCAAGGAGGNCAGTGGGATAANGTGTTTATCGAACAACCATTTTTACCTGATGGTTTNGATCANAACGCTAAGCGCTGGTTGTACACNGCTTTGACAAGAGCAAAAAAATCAGTNTACCTAATTGGTTTTGAAAATAAATATTTTGAATAAATTTCGCCTATGAAAGTTNTCGCNATGATACCGGCTAGATTGGAAGCNAGTCGATTNCCNAAAAAGCTTATTCAAGATTTAAACGGAAAGACNGTTATTGAACNGACCTNCGAGGCAGCCCTAAANNCNGGTCTATTTNANCANGTCTATGTAGTAACNGATGCCANAGAAATAGGNAGCCTTTTTAATNCANANCAAGTAATTTATAGNGAAGNTGAGCATGAAACAGGAAGTGATCGCCTAGCTGAAGCTGCAAGTAANGTTGANGCAGATGTNATTGTCAATGTTCAAGGAGACGAACCTTTTATAGATACTCAAAGTCTGTCTTTGTTAATCGATATCTTNAAAAAAGATAAAAATGNGNAAATAGACTTNGCCAGCCTNAAAACTCCAATTNAGGAGACTGCTCAAATAAACAATCCAAATGTGGTCAANGTAATTTGCGATGTAGATGATTTTGCNATNTATTTTTCGCGCTTACCTATTCCGTATAATCGAGCTAATAATNAAAATACTCANTACTATAAGCACATAGGGGTCTANGCTTTCCGAAAAAANGCACTAATTGAATTTTCTGAGATGCAAATCAAAGCTCTNGAAGCTGCNGAAAAAATTGAAGCNATTCGATTTTTAGAATACAATCGCACCATGAAAATGGTCACTACACATATNGACAANATAGGNATAGATACNCCNGAAGATTTNGAACGTGCTCGATTTAGNTTAAAATCGNAATNATGAAAGATTACAGNNCTATTCGAACAATNGGTTTTGATGCAGACGATACGCTNTGGGTAAATGAAACTTATTTTAGAGAAACCGAAGATAAATTTGCAGANTTACTNCAAGANTTTGAGACNAAGAATAAAATTGACAACGAACTCTNTGCNAAAGAAATGNAAAACTTAAGGCTCTATGGATACGGTGTTAAAGGTTTTATGCTCTCTATGTTAGAGACCGCNATTGAACTCTCNTCNGGTCAGGTCANTNNTCAAACACTTTNGAAGATNATNGCNATGGGNAAGCANATGATTGNTAAACCTGTGGAAATNCTAGANGGAGTTCAAGAGACACTNCAGTATTTAGCNCCAAAGTATAGATTGATTGTAATGACCAA
This sequence comes from Flavobacteriaceae bacterium, assembly GCA_002691685.1. GTDB lineage: Bacteria > Bacteroidota > Bacteroidia > Flavobacteriales > Flavobacteriaceae > UBA3478. Next base: position 13,938 of record NZIQ01000064.1, read on the forward strand.
AGGAGATTTGNTAGACCAAGANCGTAAACTTCAAAAATCAGGTCTTTCAAAATACTTTCAACACGTTGAGGTTTTAAGNGATAAGAAAGAAAAAAATTACAGAGATNTACTGGCNCATTTAGAAATTNANNNGGATGAATTTGTTATGATCGGCAATTCTTTAAAATCAGATGTATTACCCCTTTTAAATATTGGAGCTAAAGCTNTACACATTCCTTTTCATACCACATGGGNNCANGAAGAANTAAGTGAAAANGAAATAGATAAAGACCATCAATANCTCAANATAGAACGACTNACACAATTAAAGTCTATNTTCTAATTCTACTCTTGCATACTGTGGTANACATTTTGCACATCNTCATCTTCTTCAATTTTTTCTAAAAGTTTTTCGATGTCNGCTNCCNGTTCTGCATTTAANGNANTNGTTGTTGTTGGAATACGNTCGAATCCNGNAGAAAGAATTTCAATATCTCGATCTTCNAGTTCTTTTTGAATCGCTCCAAAGCTCTCAAAAGGAGCGTATATTATAATTCCATCTTCGTCTTGAAAAATTTCTTCTGCCCCAAAATCAATAAATTCTAATTCGAGCTCTTCAATATCGATTCCCTCGGATTGAATTCTAAAATTGCAGGTNTGATCAAACATAAATTCAACNGANCCTGAGGTACCTAAAGTNCCATTGCATTTGTTNAAGTAGCTTCTGATGTTAGCTACTGTTCTTGTGTTGTTATCAGTAGCNGTTTCGACTAAGATGGCTANTCCNTGAGGACCATAACCTTCAAAGAGNACCTCTTTATAGTCGCCCTGATTTTTATCAGAAGCNCGCTTNATAGCCCTTTCGATATTGTCTTTGGGCATATTNACAGCTTTGGCATTTTGAATCACCGCTCGTAGTCTAGAATTNCTGTCAGGATCTGNCCCNCCTTCTTTTACAGCCATTACNATGTCTTTTCCAATNCGCGTAAATGCTTTAGACATTGCTGCCCAACGTTTCATTTTACGGGCTTTTCGAAATTCAAATGCTCTTCCCATATGNTTTATNAATTAGAGTTTAAAAATAGAAAAACCAACTCAATCTTCAATAAGTTTGATTTCATTGATNATCTCAGAAATGGAATAATTTAAATGTTCGGGAAGTGAATTCACTTTTGATAGAACAGCTAGATAACGATCATCATTTGAAGTGTAAACTCTTTTGATCAGTACNTCTTGTAANTTTAATTTATCNAGTATTTCAAAAATTAAATCCTCGTGNAGCATCAGATCCNCACTTCCCAGATGATAAATTCCAAAACGNTCNTTATTGATNAGNTAATGCAGTTGTTGAGTTAACCTNTTGATGTGGGCAGCATTAATGATAAGNTTTGGAAAAACNTCAATAGCTTCATTGAGTTCAACTATCTTTTTNAGTTCCTTNACTCGTGGAGAGTTATAACCAAAAACCATGGGAGATCTTATAATCAAATAGTCTAAATCNGTTTTTCGAATGAGATCATTTTCAATTTTGATTTGCATTTTACCGAAAGAACTATTNGATAGTGTTTTNTCGTTNTCATAAGAAGGGTATTGCACATANGCATCAAACACATTGGAAGAAGAAAATNTGACNATTTTAAAGGNTAGNNTAAGTGCTNCTTCGATCAACTCTTGGTTGACTGTTATNAGGTAATTTGATTCTCCTCTTANACAGTTGATGACNANATCTGGCTGGATAATTTTGAGCAGNCTTNTTACCGAGTCCGTTCTAAAATCGAAGGCGTAATACCTAGCATTTTNTTCAAAACTTGTGNTGTGACAATAAGTTGCTCTGCAATCAAAATAATCACTGAGTTCTTTGTAGATGGCTCTACCAATAAATCCGCTTCCTCCCAATATGAGAATGCGTTTATTTTTCATAAGGCTTATAAGGATTTATAAAAAGGTGGTTTAACCACTTTCGCAGCAACAGTTTTATTTCGAATTTGAATATAAATAGTAGTTTCCATTGCAGTATAAGCCGTCTTCACATATGCCAAACCTATTCCTTTAGATAATGAAGGAGACATAGTTCCAGAGGTGACTAGACCAATTTCCTCTTGGTTTTTGTTGACAACCTTGTAGTCTTTTCGCGGAATACCTTTTTCGATCATTTCAAATCCTATAAGTTTTTTTAAAACGCCTTTTTCTTTTTGTGATTTAAAAAAAGAAGCATTCACAAATTCACAATTAAATTTTGTAATCCATCCTAGACCTGCCTCTAGAGGGCTAGTCGTATCATCGATATCATTTCCATAAAGGCAATAGCCCATTTCTAATCGCAAGGTATCCCTAGCTGCTAATCCAATTGGTTTGGCTCCTTGTGCGAGAACCTTACTCCAAATTTGGGCCACTTCATCGTTCTTACAATAGATTTCAAATCCACCTGAACCTGTATATCCCGTAGCAGAAATAATAACTTCAGGAATTCCGCCAAAATCACCTTTTGTGAATTGATAAAAAGGAATTTGAGCCAAAC
>NZIQ01000065.1 GCA_002691685.1 Flavobacteriaceae bacterium
GCGTGATCTGAATCGTTAAAGACGTAAGCCGTAGATTGATAAATAGGAACAGCTCTAGTTCCTGCATTTTGTGCGACATCATGCCCTGCATGTAGCGCTTTAGTTGAAAAATCTTGTTTAGACATTTTTTAAATTTTTGAGTTAATACAATTAATTCAAAAGTCAAATAAGCTTCTTTCGAAAGCATACCTCGTAAAAAATGTTATGAAGAAAAAGACCATAGCAGAAAGCTATTGTCATTGGTTATCTATCTGATTACTGCGCAAACGAATCAGTAGAATTTAGCACCTTCTTAATAAACTAAGGGTTGCTAAGGCATCATAGGGTCTAATCCCTCAACCTTTCTTGATAACAATTTCAGTAAGTTTTTGAACTTTATGAGCACAAATTATTTGAAAAAAAATCAATTAAACAAATCTTTAAGTCTTTTATTTGTTGTTTTCGATAAAGTGGGCTCAAAATCACCGAGTTCATGACTGTTTTAAATCATACTTGATTCTCTTTAATCAAACTTATTTCGTGAAAAGAAGCCAGCATTAAATCTTTTAAAGAATTTCTACTTAAAACCATTATACCAGTACTAAATTAAAGTTGAAGACAAGATGTTGTAACTATGTTGTACCCAAACAAAAAAGGCTCCCAAATCTGAGAACCTTTTTTACTATTTGTAAAATTTTGAAAAAGTGCGGCTGAAGGGAGTCGAACCCCCACGCCTCGCGGCACCAGATCCTAAGTCTGGCATGTCTACCAATTCCATCACAGCCGCTTTTTCAAAATTTTAATGAACTTTTCTTGTTTAATTCCTAAGTCTAGCGAGTCATTCTATTGAACCACATCCTCGAAATGCTTGAAACGACTGCAAATATAGATGATTTTTTCAATCTGAAAACAAAGTTATTTGAAGATTAAAAAAAAGAAAAATGAAGAGAATTATTTTATTTTTATACCATGGAAAGCATAGAATCTTACTTAGAAAAAAACAAAGATCGATTTGTTCAAGAATTAATTGATCTTCTAAAAATACCCTCAATAAGTGCAGACCCTGCCTTCAAAGATGATGTGGCAAAGGCCTCCTCATTAGTAGAGTCTTATTTAAAGGCTGCGGGCTGCGACACCACTGCCATTTACCAAACTCCAGGACATCCAATTGTATATGGTGAAAAGCTGGTTAACCCAGACTACCCCACTGTTTTGGTTTATGGACATTATGATGTTCAGCCTCCTGACCCACTTGATCTATGGACTTCTCCACCTTTTGAACCTGTGGTTAAAAAAACAGATAAGCATCCTGACGGGGCGATCTTTGCCAGAGGAGCATGTGATGACAAGGGGCAATTTTTTATGCATGTAAAAGCCTTTGAATATATGGTCGCTACAAACACATTGAACTGCAACGTAAAATTTATGATTGAAGGTGAAGAAGAGGTGGGCAGTGACTCTTTAGCTGATTTTTTAGATGCCCATAAAGAATTACTTGCAAATGATGTGATTTTAATATCTGACACTGGTATGATCTCTAGAGATACTCCTTCAATAACAACTGGACTTAGAGGGCTTAGTTATGTAGAAGTTGAAGTCACCGGACCCAATAGAGATTTGCATTCTGGAATTTATGGAGGAGCTGTTCACAATCCAATCAACGCCCTTTGTGAAATGATCAGCAGCTTAAAAAACAAAGAGAATCAAATAACGATTCCCGGTTTCTACGACAAAGTCGAAGAGCTCAGTGATGAGGAGCGAAAGGAAATGGCCAAAGCTCCATTTGATTTGGAGGACTACAAATCTCAATTAGATATTGACAATGTGTATGGAGAAGAGGGTTATTCGACAAACGAGCGCAACGCTATTAGGCCTACATTAGATGTCAATGGAATCTGGGGAGGGTATACAGGTGAAGGAGCTAAAACCGTTATAGCTAGCAAAGCCTACGCTAAAATATCTATGCGCTTGGTGCCACACCAAGATTCAGATGAGATAACAAATTTATTTCAAAAGCATTTTCAGGTCATTGCTCCAAAAGGAATTCGCGTGAAAGTCACTCCGCATCACGGAGGCACACCATATGTTACCCCTATAGATAGTATTGGTTACCGAGCAGCTTCCATTGCAATGGAAACAAGTTTTGGGAAAAAACCAGTTCCTCAGCGCACAGGAGGAAGCATTCCTATTGTCGCTCTTTTTGAAAATGTTTTAAACAGCAAATCGATATTGATGGGATTCGGATTTGATTCAGATGCAATTCACTCTCCTAATGAACACTTTGGGTTGTGGAATTACTTTAAAGGAATCCAAACTATTCCTCACTTTTACACTAACTACAAGGACCTATACGAAAAGGCCTCGAACTAAAAACGGAAAAGTTCACAATTGGTCCAATAATTAAACATCGCAGAGACCAAGTTCGAATAATCTTCGTATCGCAATGGTTTCACTAGATATCCAGAAATACCTAGTTGGTATGACCGTTGTATATCTTCCTTGTGACTTGAAGTGGTTAAAATAATCACAGGAACATATTTCCATTTTTCATTTTTTCTCAATTCGGTTAAGAACTCTAAGCCATTCATTCTCGGCATATTCAAATCTAAAACAATCAAATTGACCTCTTCAAGGGTTGAAAGAATTTCTAAAGCTTGCTCTCCATTTTCGGCAGAAGTGATTTCTAAATTCATATCGAATTTGGAAGTCACTCTTTGTAACTTCATCTGTTCTATCTTATCATCTTCTATGAGTAAAACTTTCAAAATCGCTAGTTTTATGGAGTTAAAAGGCAAATATAACGTAAGTATTGCTTAGGAATTCGATGATTTTAATTCGATTAAAAACAAATCACTTGCCAAACCATCGACAAGAAATTTTGCTCTAGAAGTCACACTTAATGTTTTCTTTTTAGCATCACAATAGAGGAGGCCTTCCTCTATATGATGTTGAGCCATTTTTAAAAGGTAATCTCTGTAGTGTACTCCAAACCTATTGGTAACGTGATTCATAGAAATACCCCACTTGGTTCGAAGCGATGTCATTACATATTCATTATACTTGTCGCGAAGACTCAACTGCTCTCGTTCGATAGGAAGGATTCCATCAATAATCGACCTTATGTATTTATTGTTATTTCTGATATTCCAAGAGCGTATTTTACCATCAAAAGAATGAGCAGAAGGACCAATACCCAAATAAGGTTCTCCAGTCCAATAAGCGGTATTATTTATAGAATAAAATCCAGGTTTTGCAAAGTTTGAGGTTTCGTAATGCTCATAACCCTCATCGTCTAAAAGTTCAATTAATTCGAAAAAATCACCTTCAGCCTTAGTATCACTTATAGGAGGTATAATTTCTTTACTAATAAATCGATCTAGCGGGGTATTGGGTTCAACAGTTAGTGCATAAGCTGAAATATGTGGAATTTTTCGTTCTGTTATGGTTGTGATATTTTGTTTCCATTGCGCTAAACTTTGGTTTGGAATACCATATATCAAATCAACAGAAATATTTTCAAAATGACCCATGGCAAGGTCTAGGGAAAGTAATGCTTCTTTTGCGGAGTGAATTCTATTCATCAATTTGAGGTCAGTGTCAAAAAAAGATTGAATTCCAATACTTAAGCGATTTATTCCAAGTGCTTTCCAATCCTTTAATTTTAACTCCGTAATATCCTCAGGATTGCATTCGAGTGTAATTTCTTGTATCCCCTGAGCACCAAAGTGTATTTTAACATCCTCGATTAATTTTTGCAACTGCTCTACAGCTAATATGGAAGGTGTTCCTCCTCCAAAATAGATCGTTTTCAATTCAGTGGGAAGCTCGTTTTTTCGCATTTCAATTTCCAAACACATCGCCTCTAGCATTTTTGAACTTGATTTCAATTGAGTCGAAAAATGAAAATTGCAGTAATAACAAGCCTGACTGCAATAAGGAATGTGAATGTATACTCCAGCCATTGCTATTGGTCTACTTAATTCGGTCCTGATTTTGGGTCACGAATGATTTCCAAGATCCATAGGAGGATTTAGTTTGATCTTTAGATCCGTTGTAATAATGACATACAGCAGCGGCTAATCCATCAGTGGCGTCTAAATTTTTAGGTAAACTTTTCAAACTGAGCAAAGACTGTAGCATTTTTGCTACTTGCTCTTTTGAGGAGTTGCCATTTCCAGTAATGGCCATTTTAATTTTTTTAGGCAGGTATTCTGTTACTGGAACTTCTCTCGATAGCGCTGCAGCCATAGCGACTCCTTGCGCTCTACCTAATTTTAACATTGACTGTACATTTGAACCAAAGAAAGGGGCTTCAATAGCCATTTCGTCGGGCTTATAGGTTTCAATTAACTCCACGGTTCGCTCAAAAATTAACTTGAGTTTTATATAAGGGTCTTTGTATTTTGATAGCAGAAGTTCGTTCATTTGAATAAACCGCATTTCTTTTCTTTTTCCTTCAACGGCAATTAAACCAAATCCCATAATGGTCGTTCCAGGATCTATCCCTAAAATGATGCGATCTGTGTCGTAATTTTTGGCCACTTGATTATCGATCATTTTGTTTTAAATTCTATTTGCACACTGCATCTGACTGCAACTTGCTTTCCTGATTTCATAGCAGGCTTCACACTGATAGGTTCAAATAATTTGCGTAAATCATCTTGAACTTGTGGAAGCTCTCGAACTAAATCATCAGACCCACGATAATCTAATAACTCAATAAACCCCAAATCATCCACTTTAATGATCAACTTAGCACTTTCATCAATATCCTTATCCGTCGCATAGTTAAGACCTTCTACAAGGCTTTGAAGCCCTGCACTAAAGTTCTGCTGAAAGCATTCAAATTGTTCTGATTTTTCTGCTACTTCGTCACAGTCTCCAAAATTGGGATAGTTATCGACATCATTAAAATTTATTTCATCCCTAAGTTTGTTCAATCTAATCTCTACCAGCTTTTCTCTATCCATGAATTGACAAGAAGTCATTACTAATAGCACCCCTAAAACAATAACTAAAAGTCTCATTTATACCCTTTGTAACCGGGTCTAAAGTACAACATTTTACCTTGAATTGAGAAGAAGTAAGTCGATCAAATCGGGGTCTTTTTATTTTTACCTACATTCGTTTTAGAAATTGGGATTTTAAATGGATATATTATTACTCCTATTGGGGTTTATCTTTATGATTGTTGGTATTTTAGGTAGTTTTTTACCTATTATTCCAGGCCCACCTTTGAGCTGGCTTGGGCTACTACTGTTGTTTTTAACAGAAGGCATAGAGAATGATTGGTGGTTTTTGGGAATTACATTTGTTGTAGCTATTGCTATTTTGGTTTTAGATTATACCATTCCTGCCATTGGAACCAAAAAATTTGGAGGCTCCAAAGGTGGGGTTATCGGAAGTGTGACGGGATTGATTGTAGCGGTTGCCTTTCCTGTAATCGGAATTTTTGGTATAATTATTTGGCCCTTTATTGGAGCATTAACAGGAGAAATTATTGCAGGAACCAAAAAAGATAAAGCTTTCAAAGCGGCTATTGGTTCTTTTATAGGATTCCTAACCGGCACCTTTTTAAAATTCGCACTCTCTATTAGCTATTTGGTACTTTTTGTCCTAAAAGCGGCAGAACACAAAAGCCAACTTTTTGGACCAGCAAGCGAATGGGTTAAATCACTTTTTTAGCCCTTTTGTATTAAATCCACTCTACTTTAGATTTCCAAGATTCTCTCTCAAAATAAGGTGGTTCCTCATCGTAGTATCCCATATAAAGAAATCCTAAACAACGTTGATTTTCAGCTAATTCAAAAAAAGTGTGTGCCTGTGAAATGAGTTTTGGAGAAGACCAATAGGTTCCTATATTTTTCTCTGTACAGAGTAACCACATGTTTTGTACAGCCATAGAAACAGCTGCTATTTCTTCCCACTCAGGCAGTAAATCCTCATTGCGTTGCATACAAATAGCAATCACCGCACTTGATTTTTGGGGATTGCTCTTCATTTTTTGAAAAACGTTTTCTTTAAAATTTGCAGTGGTAGACTTGTAGGTTTCTGCTAAAAAACTTCCAAGCTCATTTCTAGATTTTTCGCTGTGCATCACTTTAAACAACCAAGGTTGTGTCTTTTTGTGTGTGGGTGCCCAGTTAGCAGCTTCCAGGATTTCCTCGAGTTCTTCTCTTAGAATTGGCTTTTGATTGAATCGCGGCGGATGTATACTTCTGCGTTTTCGAATGAGTTCTGACAACATGACTTCTTGTTTTTTTAAGATGCATAAAAAAAGCCTCCCCTGAGGAAAGCCTTTCACTGATTTCGTGTCGATTAAATCAACACTATTGAGAATTTTCATCCTCAATCAACACAACGAAGTAAAGGTAATGAGAAAACTTTAATAAATGTTGATTTCTTTTATTGGAATTATTCCATTTTAATTGGAATTATTCCATAATTTTAATCCTGCTAAAAACTTAAAAATTGGAAAAAAATATCATTCATCTAGATTTAGACAGCTTCTTTGTCTCTGTTGAGAGACTCTTAAATCGCTCCTTAAAAAACAAACCTTTACTCGTTGGAGGCTTGAGTGAGCGGGGGGTTGTAGCTGCTTGCAGTTACGAGACTAGGGTATTTGGGATATACTCCGGAATGCCGATGAAAATTGCTCGACAACGGTGCCCTAATGCTATTGTTATACGAGGTAATTCAGCAAATTACAGCAAGCAATCAGAGCTCATTACCGAGATCATCAAATCTGAAGTGCCGCTCTTTGAAAAGTCAAGCATTGACGAGTTTTACGTGGATTTGAGCGGAATGGATCGTTTTTTTGGATGTTACAAATTTGCTTCAGAACTCAGAAAAAAAATCATAAGAGAGAGCGGGCTTCCTATTTCTTTTGGTTTGTCTGTGAATAAACTCGTCTCTAAAGTGGCCACTGGAGAAGCTAAACCCAATAATCAACTCAAAATTGACAAGGGATTTGAAAAGCCTTTTTTGGCACCTTTAGCTATACATAAAATCCCAATGGTTGGAGAGAAAACCAATCAAAAATTGAGAACATTAGGCATTCGAAAGGTCGCTGACGTTCAGCAGATGCCTCTTGATATCGTACAAAAGGTCTTTGGAAAGATGGGTGACCAGCTTTGGAAGCGCGCAAATGGTGTTGACAACAGTCCTATTGTTGTTTTCAATGAACGAAAATCGATATCTAATGAACGNACCTTNGAGAACGACACTATAGATGTTGCGAAACTAAAAACAATCCTCACTGCAATGACTGAAAATTTAGCNTANCAACTCAGAAGAGGAAAAAAACTAACCGCCTGNGTGAGTGTAAAAATTAGGTATTCTGACTTCAACACCTATTCAAAACAAATGCAGATCCCTTATACCAACACAGATCATCAGTTAATTCCAAAAGTACTTGAGCTTTATGAAAAACTCTATCAAAGAAGGCTGTTAGTTCGACTTATAGGAGTTCGGTTTAGTCATTTGGTAAATGGCAACTACCAAATCAATCTCTTTGAAGACAGCGAAAATACAATAGCCCTTTACAATGCTATAGATCGAATGAGAGGTCGATACGGAGACCGAAGTGTAGTGAGAGCGTCTGGTTTAGGTGCTAAGACTATTGGACGAATGAAGAACCCTTTCAACGGAGAGCCTCCTACACTACTAGCACATCGCAAGCAATAATCACTCATGTACCTCAATTGTCACAGTTATTACAGCCTTCGTTATGGCGCTATGTCTGAAGTTGAACTTTTGGAATATGCACAGCGCATGCAAGTTCAGTCTATTGCACTCACAGACATCAACAACACTTCTGCCTGTTTAAATTTCATCAGAAAAGCCAAAACTTACGATATCAAACCTTTAGTGGGTATTGATATTCGAAATGATATGCAGTCTTGTTTTGTTGTGATTGCCAAAAACAATAATGGGTTTAGAGAGATGAATGATTATCTCTCTGCACACCTGACACAAAAGAAAAGATTTGAATTGAGGGCTCCTTCTTTTGAAAATTGCTTTGTGATCTACCCCTTCGAACAGGCGCTGTACCACGAGATTGATAGGCTCAAGAAAAACGAGTTTATCGGTATTTCATTCGCGGAGGCTCAAAAAGTTAGATTTAGCAAATTCAGCAAACAGTCTGATCGACTTGTAATCTTACAAACAGTAAGTTTTAGAGGCAAAAAAGACTTTAATAAGCATCGCTTGTTAAGAGCCATAGAACTCAATACCCTTTTGAGTAAGCTTCCCGAAGAACAGCAGGCCTCTCTAGGTGATCAGATGTATTCTGTTGAAGAACTATATGCGCGTTTTAAACATCTCCCCTCTTTGATTCAAAATACAACCCAGCTTATAGCAGCCTGTGAGGTTCATTTTGATTTTTCGGAAAAGCGAAAATCACTGAATCTACAAACCTATACAGGCTCTATTGAAAAAGACAGGGCATTACTTCGAAAACTCAGTCAAGAGGGTATTAAGTACCGCTATCAAAATCTAAATACTCAACTCAAGCAACGTATAGAAAAAGAGCTAGAGTTGATTGAAAAAAAGGAGTTTGTCTCTTATTTTCTTATCAATTACGATATTGTGAATTACGCTCGACAAAGAGGGTTTCACTACGTTGGTAGAGGAAGCGGGGCTAATAGTGTCATCGCATATTTATTGCGGATTACAGATGTGGATCCCGTCGAACTAGATCTGTATTTTGAACGTTTTATCAATCTGTATAGAGCGACTCCACCTGATTTTGACATAGATTTCTCTTGGAGAGACCGAGATCAAATCATCGACTACATACACAAAAGATTTGCCAATGTATGTTTATTAGGAACCTATGTAACCTTTAAGCAAAGAGCAATCTTAAGAGAGCTCGGTAAGGTGTTTGGTCTACCTAAGGATGAAATCGACCATTTAGTTAGAGGGCTCAAGCCCAGCTACGCCAGAGCATCTCAACAAAGAGATCAGATTCATCATCTCATTTTTAAATATGCCCAAGAACTCGAAGGCATTCCCAATTATTTAAGTGTTCATGCAGGTGGAATTTTGATCAGTCAAAAACCCATACAATATTACACCGCTGTATTTCTGCCACCGAAAGGATATCCAACTACTCAATTTGACATGCATATAGCAGAAGACGTAGGGCTTTACAAATTTGATATTCTGGCGCAGCGGGGAATCAGTAAAATTAAAGATGCTGTTGAGATCATCAAATACAATCAGGCAGACCGCTATTCTCAAATTGACATACACGACATTAAAAAATTCAAACAAGACGCCAAGATTAATGCCCTTATTAAAAGTGCCCAGTGTATGGGATGCTTTTATGTCGAATCTCCTGCCATGCGGATGCTACTCAAAAAACTAGAGGTTGACCACTATCTCGGATTGGTAGCAGCAAGCTCAATCATAAGACCGGGGGTATCGAAAAGTGGTATGATGAGAGAATACATCATGAGACATCGAAACCCAAGTAGGGCTAAAGAAAAAGCACATGAAGTCCTATTAGCTATTATGCCCGAAACCTATGGAGTAATGGTTTATCAGGAAGATGTCATCAAAGTTGCCCACCTATTTGCAGGTCTAGATTTAGGTCAGGCCGATGTACTGCGCAGGGGTATGAGTGGAAAGTACCGTTCTAAATCTGAATTTGAGCGTGTCAAACATCAATTTTTTAAAAACTGCAAAGAAAAAGCTTACGCTGATCAACTCGTTCAAGAAATCTGGTTTCAAATCGAAAGCTTTGCTGGTTATGCCTTTGCTAAGGGACATTCTGCTTCTTATGCGGTGGAGAGTTATCAAAGTTTATTTTTGAAGACTTATTTTCCGCTAGAGTATATGGTGGCTGTACTCAATAATGGAGGCGGGTTTTACAAAGCTGAGTTTTACATTCACGAAGCAAGGATGCTTGGTGCGCAAATAGAAGCCCCTTGTGTCAACAATAGTTTTAGCTTAAATCGAATCAAGGGAAAGACTATTTTTTTGGGATTCATGTATGTGAAAGAACTCGAGAATAAAGTCGTACAAAAAATCGTTGAGGCCAGAGAAAAAGACGGTTTATTTAGCTCACTTGAAAATTTCATAGATCGCGTTGTGCTTAGCGTAGATCAACTCAGTCTCATAATTCGCGTCGGTGCATTTCGATTCACTGCATATAGCAAACATCAACTACTTTGGAAAGCACACCTCTTAACTTCAAAATCTACATTGTCAGAAACTCCCAAGTTATTTAGCACCCAAGAAAATCAATACCAAATTCCTGTACTAAACTCCAACAATATCGAACGGGCTTTCGAAGAACTCGAGCTTTTAGGGTTTAGCTTAGAAACCCCTTTCAAACTTCTCAAAAACCCTACAAAACACGAAGTCTTCCAGCGAAATTTCAAAGAGCTTTTAGGAGAAGAAATCTGTATTTACGGCTATTTGGTCACTGTGAAACCCACTAAGACACAACACGGAAAACTAATGCAATTCGCTACTTTTTTGGATCGAGAAGGAAAAGTGTTTGACGCAGTTGCTTTTCCATCAGTCGCACAAAAAGGGTTTTTTAAAGGCTTAGGAATATACAAATGTAAAGCAGTGATCGTTGAAGAGTTTGACTACTACAGTTTAAACTTGATTAGTGCTGAAAAACTACCCATGCTAGATGATCCGAGATACAGTGAAAACACGCGCATCAAAAGAACGCAATCTAATCTTATTTGAAGGCGTTTAGTCCAGTGATGTCTAATCCTGTAATCAGGAGGTGAATATCATGAGTGCCTTCATAGGTTACCACACTTTCGAGATTCATCATATGCCGCATAATACTATAATCTCCGGTAATTCCCATTCCTCCCAAAATCTGTCTAGAATTTCGAGCTATGTTTAACGCCATCTCTACATTGTTTCGTTTGGCCATAGAAATTTGGGCAGAAGAAGCTTTTCCTTCATTTTTGAGCTGACCTAAACGAAACGCTAAAAGTTGCGCTTTAGTAATTTCCGTTACCATTTCTGCTAGCTTTTTTTGTTGAAGCTGAAACCCTGCAATTGGTCTTCCAAACTGCTCTCTTTCTTTGGCGTACCGCAATGCCGTTTCATAACAATCCATCGCGGCTCCAATAGCTCCCCAAGCGATTCCATATCGCGCCGAGTCTAAACAACTCAAGGGCGCGCCAAGTCCTGTTTTACCGGGTAAAATATTGGCTTTAGGAACTTTTACTTTATCAAAAATGAGTTCTCCTGTTGAAGATGCTCTCAAGGACCATTTATTATGTGTTTCAGGAGTTGTGAAACCCTCCATTTCACGCTCTACAATCAGCCCGTGAATTCTGCCTTCTTCATTTTTAGCCCATACGACAGCAATATCTGCAAAAGGCGCATTTGATATCCAAAGCTTAGCTCCACTCAATTCTACATAATCACCTTTGTCGATAAACTTCGATTCCATTCCGGACGGATTTGAACCGTGATTTGGTTCAGTCAATCCAAAACATCCCATCAGCTCTCCAGTCGCTAGTTTTGGCAAAAACTTTTGTTTTTGCTCCTCAGAACCATAGGCGTGAATTGGGAACATTACAAGTGAAGACTGCACAGAAGCTGTTGAGCGCACTCCGCTATCTCCTCGTTCTATTTCTTGCATGATTAAACCATAGGAAATATGATCCAAACCAGCACCTCCGTAGGCTTCTGGAATGTAGGGTCCAAAGGCCCCTATTTCTGCTAAGCCATTTAAAAGTTGGGATGGAAATTCAGCCCGTTGTGCATAATCATTTATAATAGGACTAACATCGCGTTTAACCCATGAACGAGCTGCGTCTCTTACAAGTAAATGTTCCTCTGAAAATAAATCATCGAGTTGATAGTAATCAACACCTTCAAACAAATCCGTCTTCATATCACTTCTGTTTACTTCAAAAATACGATTCCTAGTTCACAATTTTAAATAAAATGGCTGAACCAAATCATAATATGCTTTAGTGTATTGATGACGTGCCATTTCAACAATAATCTGTTCTTCTTTAATTTCTTCACTTTTTTCTCGGCTTAGGCTCATTAAAACCCTTTTAACCGGGGCGTCTTTATGACCCTTTACCAGACAATACCGCTTTAAAAACAAGTAATTGTCTTGCGCCAATTTTCGAGCTCTTTCAAACGATTCAAAGGGTAAAATTAAATTAGCAATCCCTTTGTCTCTCAACAATGAAGCTATTCTTTCAAAGAGAATTGGCCAAGGCATGTAAGAGGCTTTACGCGCCATATTCCGCTCCCTTTTAGGACCAATAGGCCCGCTATCAAAGAAAGGAGGATTACATAAAATACAATCAAATTTGCCGTATCCTAATATGTCACTTGAAGTGATTACATCCAACTGTAAGGCCTCTAGATTTGAAGACCAAGAACTGTTTTTAAAGTTTTTAGTTGCAGTGTTTACTGCGTTTACATCTATGTCTATGCCTATAATATGTGCTGCCCCTGAGGTGCGTTGAGCAGCTTGTAAACTGAGTAAACCAGTACCCGTACCGATATCTAAGATGTTTTTTGCACTTTGTGGAATCTCAGCCCACGCACCCAAGAGCACTCCATCAGTCCCAATTTTCATGGCCACCTCTTCCTGCTCAATGACAAAAGTTTTAAACCTAAATAACGAACTAGGCATTGAGGTATAAATCAAGTAAACCCTCTGGTAAGTTTAGGTGAATTTCTTGTGCTTTTTTGTCTACTTTCTTAATAAACTCATCCACCAAAGGAATGAGAACAGAAACACCATTGTAGTCTGCTACAAATAAATGTTGAGCGGTAGAATCATTCACGGATTTGACAACTCCAATATGTTGATTATTGTGGTCTATTAGAGAAAACCCTATGACTTCGTGATAATAAAACTGATCTTCTTTTAGGGTTTTAAGTGCGCTGAGCGGTAAATACAATTCGCTTCCAATGAGATTTGAAGCATCTGTTTCAGTTTCAATTCCTTGAAGGCGAACGCGCAGCATATTTTTGTGCCAACTGCGTTCTAAAATAAAATATGGAATCAGATTTGCTCCGATAGCCACAAATACAGATTCCATATTGTTATATTCTTCGGGTTCGTCAGTATCCAATTTGAACAAGAGTTCACCCTTAAAACTGTACTTAGAAGCGATGTATCCCAATAAGAAACAGGCTTCTTTTTTCATTACGATTTATTCTGCTGGAGCATCTTTTGGCTCTTCTTCAGAAGCCTCTTCTGCTGGAGCTTCTTCAGCAACAGTTTCTTCTGCAGGTGCCTCTTCTGACGACGCCTCAACTACAGCTTCTTCTTCAACTGGTTCAGGAGCGTTTGCAGCAGCAATCTCGGCCGCTCGTTTCTCACTTACCTCTTTTTCAGCCTCAAGTGCCTTAGCGCGCTGATCATTAGAAGATTTGTTTATTTCATCAATTTTAGATTGATTACTCTTTTCTTTCTCGCTCAACCAAGATTGAAAACGCTCTTCTACTTGTTCTTCAGTCAAAGCACCTTTTGCAACACCTTTTACCAGGTGTAGTTTTAGCATTGCTCCTTTTGAAGATAATAAGTGACGAGCCGTATTTGTAGGTTCAGCACCGTTCTGCATCCACTGAACAGATCGTTCAACATCTAACTCTACAGTAGCAGGGTGAGTATTGGGGTTGTAAATTCCTAATTTTTCTAAAAATTTACCATCTCTCTTTGATCTTGAATCTGCAGCGACGATCCAATAAAATGGTTTACCTTTTTTTCCGTGTCTTTGTAGACGAATACGTACTGGCATATCACATTAATTTGCGAGGTTCTAGACCTCAGGTTATTAATACATTGTTTAAAAGTCGTGCAAAGATACTGCAATTTATGAGTTGTACAAATGCTTTTCGTTTGTACATTTAACCTCTTAGCTAATTTTTTTATGTTCCTCATATTTGATACCGAAACAACAGGTTTACCTAAGAACTATCGGGCTCCCATTACCGATGTGGACAACTGGCCACGCGCCGTTCAAATTGCCTGGCAATTACACAAAACAGATGGTTCTTTAGTTGAGCAAAAAGATTTCTTAATTCGACCTGATGGATTCAATATTCCCTATGAGGCTGAACAGATACACGGAATTTCAACCGATTTAGCCAATACAGAAGGTGTTTCACTTGAGAAGGTATGTATAGCATTTAATGAAGCTATCACAAAAGCTTCCTTCATTGTAGGCCAAAATATCGATTTTGACATCAATATCATGGGCTGTGAATTCTACAGAATCAATCTAGGAAATGAGCTCAGTTCAAAACCTATTTTAGATACGTGTACTGAGGATACCGCTCAACTTTGTATGCTTCCAGGCGGAAGGGGTGGACGTTTCAAGCTTCCTACCTTAACAGAACTTCATCAGCACCTTTTTAATCAAGTATTTGCTGAGGCGCACAATGCCACAGCTGATGTTGAAGCCACTACTA
>NZIQ01000066.1 GCA_002691685.1 Flavobacteriaceae bacterium
TTTTATTAAAAAATATAGAGGCATGTGGAATAAGACTAATATCGAAGAAGAATTGCAGCAGCTTCAACCTCAAAATCATAATGAGATATTTGACAATTTTATAGCTAATCAGAATTTGAGAACTTCAACCCCTGAAGAAGATTTAAATTCAAGGCTCGCCAAAGAAGGCCAATCAAACGCTTTTAACATCGATCTTTTGGATTCTTCTCGTGTATACACTATTGAAAACATAGAAAAGATATGTGTTTTATATCGTCTACGCTTTCTAAGTATCAAATATTTTAAGCCACAGCTACCCAAAGAGGCGGTCCAAAAAATGAGCAGACTGGAAGAAGAGCATCTCATACGCTTACAAGGATTAAAAGTAATGGCGCCATCTAAATTGTTTAAACTAGAAGATAAAGATGATCCATTATTGTTCGCTCCAATCGGAAATGGCTATTATTACTTAATACATAAATGGGGTAGTGATTTAAGTTGGTATAGAAAAGGCTTTGTGTGGCCAATGAGAGGGCCTGTTCACCTTTTAATTGCACTTGCCTTGTTATCTTTTATCTTGACAAGCCTTATTCCTAGCGGGTTATTTTCTAAAAATGAAGATTTTGCACAATGGTTTATACTCTACATGTTTATGTTTAAAGGTGTTGTTGGAATCACTGTCTTTTATGCCTTTGCCTTAGGAAAAAATTTCAATCCTTTTATTTGGAATTCGAAGTACTTTAATGCCTAGTTAGCAAGTATTGTACTTTTCATAATGAATAATACAGTCATGTATTAAGCGTACATTTTCTCTCTTAGTGCTTTGACTGCTTTATCACTCATATAGTCATCAAAATTCATGTAACGGTCGATTACACCATTTGGCGTTAACTCCACTATTCTATTGGCAACTGTCGACACAAATTCATGATCATGCGTAGTCAGCAATAGATTTCCTTTGAAGTTTTTGAGAGAGTTGTTGAATGCGGTGATACTCTCCAGATCAAGGTGGTTTGTAGGCTCATCTAACATTAAAACATTAGCGCGCTGCAACATCATTCTACTCAACATACACCTCACCTTTTCTCCTCCTGATAATACGGTAGATTTTTTTAGCGCCTCTTCTCCACTAAAAAGCATCTTCCCTAAAAAACCTCTCAAGTTCACCTCTTCTTTCTCTTCATCGGTTTGAGCATATTGCCTAAGCCAATCCACCAAATTCATATTTTCATCATTGAAAAAAGAATCGTTATCTAAAGGTAAATAGGACTGTGTAGTTGTGACACCCCATCTAAAAGTTCCAGAAACAGGAGAATGTTGGTTTGAAATAATTTGATAAAAAGCAGAGCTTGCCCTAGAATCCTTAGAAATTATAGCCACTTTATCAGTTTTGACCATATTCAAATTGATGTTGGAGAAAAGTACATCTCCATCTTCAGAATGTGCCGCTAAATCTTGCACCTCGAGTATTTGATCTCCTACTTCTCTTTCTTTTTCGAAAATAATTGCCGGGTAGCGCCTTGAAGAAGGCTTAATATCATCAACCTTTAATTTATCCAGCATTTTCTTTCTAGATGTGGCTTGCTTACTCTTGGCCACGTTAGCACTAAATCGCTGTATAAACTCTTGAAGTTCCTTGGCTTTTTCTTCAGACTTTTTGTTTTGTTGTGCCCTTTGTCTAGCCGCGAGTTGACTACTTTCATACCAAAACGTATAATTACCTGAAAAAAGATTGATTTTCCCGAAATCTATATCTGCAATATGCGTACAAACCGAATCTAAAAAGTGACGGTCGTGAGAAACGACAAGAACCGTATGTTCGTACTGGGCTAAAAAATCTTCTAACCATGATATGGTGTCGTAATCAAGATCATTGGTGGGCTCATCCATTATAAGAAGGTCCGGATTACCAAACAAGGCTTGTGCCAGCAGAACGCGCACCTTTAATTTAAGATCTATGTCAGACATTTGGGTATAGTGAAGATTTTCTGAAACCCCCAGGTTAGATAATAATGCAGCCGCTTCACTTTCAGCATTCCATCCATTCATTTCTTCAAAAACGACCTGTAACTCCCCTATTCTATCTGCATTCTCATCACTGTAATCTGCATATAAGGCATCGATTTCCTTTTTAACTTCAAAAAGCGACTTATTACCCATGACCACGGATTCTAAAACCATATACTGGTCGTATGCGTTGTGATTTTGTTCTAAAACGGACATTCTTTTACCTGGCTCCAGGTGTATAGATCCTGAAGTGGCCTCCATTGTTTTAGAAAGCACCTTCATAAAGGTTGACTTTCCAGCTCCATTGGCACCGATAATTCCATAACAATTACCGTGGGTGAAATTCACATTCACCTCATCAAATAAAACCCTTTTACCAAATTGAATTGATAAGTTAGAAACAGATAGCATAGTCGTTTTTTTTGTTGCGCAAAATTAACGAATTCTAAGACTGTTTTGAGTCGAATTCTTAAGAATTACCCTTAGCGTAGTCTGCTAAGAATTTTTCCAAACCACTATCTGTTAAAGGATGCTTTAGTAGGCCTTCAATTGCATTTAATGGTCCCGTCATAACATCTGCCCCTATCTTAGCGCACTCGACAATGTGCATCGTATGTCTTACAGAGGCTGCTAGAATTTGAGTTTCATACTCGTAGTTGTCATAAACGGTTCTAATATCTTCGATAAGAACCAATCCATCTGTGGAAATATCATCTAGTCTCCCGATAAAAGGAGAAACATATGTAGCTCCTGCTTTAGCTGCTAATAAGGCCTGACCTATAGAAAAGACTAAAGTGCAGTTTGTGCGTATTCCTTGTTCTGTAAAGTAAGCTATTGCCTTGAGACCCTCTTTGATCATTGGCACTTTAACGACGATTTGTGGATGCAAATCAGCTAAAGCCTCACCTTCCTTAATCATACCTTCAAAATCGGTAGAAACCACCTCTGCGGAAACATCTCCATCAACAATATCGCAGATCGCTTTATAATGCTTTAAAATATTGTCATGGCCTGTAATGCCTTCTTTGGCCATCAGAGAAGGATTCGTAGTCACTCCGTCTAATATACCTAAGGCCTGTGCCTCTTTAATTTGGTCTAGATTTGCAGTGTCGATAAAAAATTTCATAATAAGAACTTATTGTTTGTAGTGATGTGACAGCATCGCTTCAAAGAGTTTTGAAGGAAGCAGTCGTTTAAGATAAATTGATAGTTTTTGTAAAAAAGAGCCAACAGCATAATTCACTCTTATACCTGATATATTGACAATATTATAAATAACCTCTCCCACAATTTCGGGATTCATAGCCCCGTCAACATGATCGTCTATTTGTTTGAGTTGATTATTGTAACGTTCGAAATAAGGGGAGTCTTTTGCAATAGGCGCATTGTACCTTCGACTCGCAATATCAGTTGCAAAATCACCAGGTGCTAGGGAACAGACCTCAATTCCAAACGGCTTTAATTCCATTCTCATTGATTCTGTTATGATATTTAATGCAGATTTAGAGGCCGAATAAAAACCTCTAAAAGGTAAGCCCATAAATCCAGCAATAGAGGTTATGTTCACAATGTAACCAGACCTTTGCGTCCTCATATACGGGATTACAGTTTGTGCGACAGCAACTGCTCCAAAAAAATTGGTGTCAAAAATATGCTTTGCCTCCTTTATAGGCATTTCTTCAACAGTACCATTAATTCCTCTACCTGCATTATTAATGAGCACATCTATTCTTCCTTCGTACGCGATTAAGCTAGAGATACATGAATTAATAGTTTTCTGATCAGTGACATCCAAGGGAAGAAGAGGAATGATAGTGTCCGGATAATTGTTTGGATTTCTAGCGGTTCCATAAACTATAAATCCCTTTTGCTTTAAAGTCTGAGCAATTGACTTACCAATACCGGAAGAAGCTCCAGTTACCAAAACAACTTTTGTACTCATTTAATTTTTGATCACTTCAAAATTCATTTCAACCACACTTTTAAACAAATTAACTCTCTTCATTGATAAGGGAAATAACGCTGCAAATGTAAGTATACCGCAACACTTTGTCTCAAAAATAAAGTAGGCTGTTGAAAGCTTTTAAAAAGTTATTTGCCCTTTTCGTTAAATTCAATATCTCTCGCCTTTAAAAGTACAGAAGCTATAAGCCTGGCAGGTATTGTTATTACACCTATACGAAGAACTAAAATGATAGAAGTAAATATTTTTCCTCCGTACGTAATAAGATAAATATCACCATGACCCATGTTAATTAAGGGAACTACAACACAATATTAAGGAATGAATAACAGATTAAAATTTTTGAGGTTGAACTGGATTTTCGAAATAATAGATGCCAACAGCTCCAAAAAACAAAATAATGGTAGTAAAAATGAAAAAAAATCAATTCTTCGTGAACGAGATTGTAGGCAATCGTAAAATCTTCTCAATGCTATATTGTAGCCAATTAACTCCAAACTTCTAAAAATCCAAAAGACTCGAAAAACTCAAATAAACCGTAAATAAAACATTAGAAACAGTTAATACTGAAAAATAACCAGCAAACCAATTATCCCATAAAAGCTTTAAAATAAGTCAGGGCCTTGTCTGATACCAATAATCGTAACAAATATTCTACTCTAAAAATTACGTTACAGATGAACTCGAAGGTTTCGAGGGTAGCTTCAAAACTAGCGCTTTAATTAGGAAGCGTCTCCACGACAAAGCTCAGTTATTAAAGAATAATTAGAATTTGAATGAGATAGTCGAACATTAGACCAGAACGGGTGTCTCTGTTTTCGATGAGGTCTTTTAACTTGTTCTTTGCTGGGGGGTTTTTGAGTGGAAGTTCAATTTAGCTGTTATAGGATTTAGAAACAAAGATTAAAAACCATCAAAAGAGGCAAGCGACCTACATCGCACCGCTACAACCACTTACCCTTGCTGCGTTCCCGCCCTGGGGGATTCTGCGGGAGCTGGTCGTGTAGGACTTGCCGTGGCAAATATAGTATGTTTACTTTTGTAATTGAAATTAATTCAAAGGAATCATGAAACTATTAATATACACTTTTAGTCTTGCTTTTTTGGCGTTACTTGCAGGTTGTGGAGCATCACAGGATAAAAAGTCTGCTTTTAAAATAAAGAGCAAAGTGAACTTCAATTCCATTCAACAAAATTCTTCTATTGAATTTAGAGTAGAATCGAATAAACAATATAAAATGGATAGTATTCATGTTTTTTTAAACCAAAAAAAATTAGTGTACATAGAGAATCAATTACAAATTCCCGACGTTCAAATTGGCAATCACTCTTTAGACGTCAAAGTTTATGCCTCTAACGAATTACATGAATTGCGAAAAAAAATCAGAATATTATCCGATAAGCCCGCAAAACTATGGGATTATGAAGTTCTTGCCTCTTACGATCACGATACCAATAAATACACTCAAGGTTTGGAATTTGTTGGTGATACTTTGTACGAAAGTACTGGACAGGTAGGTAATTCCTATATCTTCGCCTATAATCCATTTACAGGAGAATCCTTTCAAAAACAGGAACTTCAACCTCCTTTTTTTGGGGAAGGTATAACCCTATGGGATAATCGTTTAATTCAGTTAACCTGGAAAGGCTCTAAAGGCTTTACGTACGATAAAAACACCCTTAAACCCACTGGTGATTTTAGTTATAATAAAAGCAAAGAAGGATGGGGATTGAGTCATGACCAAAACTATATTTATAAGAGTGATGGCACTGAAAAAATTTGGAAATTGTCTCCTGAAAATTTAGAAGAACAAAGCTTCATACAGTTGGGAACAAATAAATCACTCTTTAAAAACGCCAATGAACTTGAAATTGTAGGTGACAAAATTTTCGCTAATGTCTACTTAAAAGAAAGCGTGATGGTCATTGAGAAAAACACAGGTGTTATTGAGGGTATTCTCAATTTTGCAGAATTAAAAAAAGAAATCACTAAAGATGAAAATTGGGACGAAAATAATTCCGTACTAAACGGTATCGCCTACCATAATAGGCGCAAAAGCTTTTTTATAACTGGTAAAAACTGGAATAAAATCTTTGAAGTGCGTATTTATCCACCTTCGGAATAAAGGGTTTAGAATTATACCAAGTCTGTATATTTAAACAAAGGTCTTGATTGCATGAGTTCATTGACCTCAGCACGAACCGCGGCTATAGATAATTCGTCATTTGAACCGGTCAACACGCGGTCTATTAGATTGGCAATGGTTTTCATGTTTTCTTCAACTAAACCTCTTGTGGTAACAGCAGGCGTTCCCAAACGGATTCCAGAAGTAACAAATGGCGACTTATCATCAAACGGAACCATGTTTTTATTGGCTGTGATATCTGCTGATTCAAGTGCTTTTTCGGCATCTTTACCTGTGATATCCTTATTTCTTAAATCAATGAGAATCATATGGTTATCAGTTCCTCCAGAAATGATATGATATCCTTTTTCGATAAGAGCTTGACCTAGAGCATCTGCATTCTTTTTAACCTGAACCATATAATGCAAAAAGTGGTCCTCTAAAGCTTCTCCAAAGGCTACAGCTTTACCCGCGATAACATGCTCTAAAGGTCCTCCTTGATTTCCTGGGAATACCGCTAAATCTACTAGTGATGACATCTTACGAACAGTTCCATTTTTAAGTTTGATTCCCATTGGATTTTCAAAATCTTCTCCCATTAAAATCAAGCCTCCTCGAGGTCCTCTCAGCGTTTTATGAGTAGTTGTAGTCACGAAATGACAATGCGGAATTGGATCATTTAATATTCCTTTGGCAATCAAGCCAGAGGGATGAGATATATCCGCCATGAGCAAGGCGCCCACTCCGTCAGCAATCTGACGAAACTTTTCAAAATCCATGTCTCTTGAATAAGCCGAAGCTCCAGCAATAATTAATTTCGGCCTCTGTTTTTTAGCGATTTCTTCTATAGCATTATAATTCAAAAGACCAGACTCTTTCTCCACTCCATAAAATACAGGTTTGTATAAACGCCCAGAAAAATTAACAGGGGATCCATGTGTGAGGTGACCTCCATGAGATAAGTCAAATCCCATAATAGTATCTCCAGGGTTTAAAGCCGCATGAAAAAGAGAGGCATTCGCTTGCGAACCAGAATGAGGTTGAACATTTGCGTACACCGCTCCAAAAAGTTGTTTCGCTCTTTCGATTGCAAGGTTTTCGACCTTATCTACCTCTTCACATCCACCGTAATATCTCTTGCCAGGATATCCTTCAGCATATTTGTTGGTCAATACAGAACCTGTCGCTTCCATTACCGCCTCAGAGGTAAAGTTTTCTGAAGCAATTAATTCAACACCTCTTAATTGTCTATTTTTCTCGCTCTCAATTAAAGAAAATAACTCTTGATCCCTATTCATGTTGTTTTATTTTCGACAAAAGTACATTCTAATTTGGTAGTAGATTAATTTTGTTTAGACCCTAAATTCACATTTTATCAACACAAAAGGTGCGTTATATTTAATTGTAAAATATGTCCATGTGAAGCGTGGTCTGTGACTTTCCCATTTTTAAGAACGAGCACCTGAGGTGATTGGTGTGGAATATCCAGTACACGTGATAATTCATTAGAAAGAGGGCGCTTGTCAAATACATTAATGAGCACAAAATCAAAAGAACAATCTACCCCTTCTAGCATTTCATTAAATTCTCGTAATACCCAAGTACTCGTTCCACATTTATGTGAGTGCTTGAACAAAACCTGAGGTCTTTGATAGGAAAGTTTAATGTACTCCTTATGAAGGTCATTTAAATACTCCGATTCCTTTTTTTTCTTCTTAAAAAACCAACTCATATTGTCAAAATGACTTACAATTTTATCAAAAACTGACAAAAAGTCTTCTTTTGAGTGTATTCTCAAAATGGAATTCTTTTTGATTTTACGGATGTAAAAGACTTTTATGAATACACAATCTTTTACATCAAAAGTTCAACATATAATAGGTGAAGCACAAATCATAACCCAATCCTATGATCATAAACTCACCGAACCACAACACTTATTTATAGCTCTGTATGAACAAGAATACGAAGTTCTTGAATTTTATCTCAAAAAAGAAATAATTGAACAATGCATTCAAGCTATTAGAGTTGATCTTCAATCAAGGGCACAATCTAATTCAGCAGAAATACAATTCTCTAACGAATCGATGCAAATCCTTCAAAAAGCCATGGCCAATGCTAGAAAAAAGAATAAGGATCAGGTAGACCTCCCTTCTTTTCTTATTGCGCTGCTGAACTATAGCCAAAGTTTAAAAACAATCTTGAACAAACTTGGAGTCGATTTTAACACACTAGAAAAAATGATGAAAGAAAAAGAAAACAATACCCATAAGACTGAAAAAAAGCACACTCAACTTGAAAAATTTGCCAATAACTTAAATGCCCTTGCAGATTCGGGTAAATTAGATCCAATAATTGGTAGAGACGAAGAAATTAGGCGCGTTCTTCAGATCTTGTCTAGACGAACAAAAAACAACCCTGTTTTAGTAGGAGCTCCAGGAGTTGGCAAGACCGCAATTGCTGAAGGCCTTGCCCAGCGCATAATAAACGGTGATGTTCCAGAGAATTTAAAAAATAAAAAAGTTTATGCCCTTGATATAGGCGCTTTAATTGCTGGTGCAAAATACAAAGGAGAATTTGAAGAGCGACTAAAAGCCGTTATTAAAGAAGTCACTGAGCATTTGGGAGAAATTATCCTATTTATAGACGAAATACACACCCTAGTTGGCGCAGGAGGAGGTCAAGGCGCAATGGACGCCGCTAATATACTTAAACCCGCCCTGGCCAGAGGTGAATTAAGAACTGTTGGCGCTACTACCCTAGATGAATACCAAAAGTATTTTGAAAAGGACAAGGCTTTAGAACGCCGATTTCAAAAGGTAATTGTAGACCAACCCAATAGAGAAAGTGCAATTTCAATTCTTCGTGGTATTAAAGAAAAATATGAGACGCATCACGAGGTCAGAATAAAAGATGAAGCCGTAATCGCTGCCGTAGACTTGTCATCCAGATATATTTCAGACCGTTTTTTGCCAGATAAGGCTATTGATTTGATGGATGAGGCTGCCTCGAAAATTCGAATGGAAATCAATTCAAAACCTGAAGAACTGGACAATTTAGATCGAAAAATCACACAAATTGAAATTGAAATACAAGCACTTAAAAAGGAAAAAGATCAACAAAAAACGAAGTCACTCAGCACAGAACTAGCAAAAATACAAGAAAAAAGAGCATTATTATTTGCCAAGTGGAGCAGAGAACGCGACAAAATTGATCAAATTCAAAGCGCTAAGAAAGGACAGGAAAAATTGAGAGCTGAAGCAGAAAAAGCGGAACGAGAAGGCGATTACGAAAGAGTTGCAAAAATAAGGTACGGAACCTCCAAAGAGTTGGAAGGTAAATTAAAAATTCTTCAACTGGATTTTGACCGTAATCAAGAACAAAACATCATCAAAGAAGAAGTTAACAGAGAAGATATCGCTGAAATCGTCTCGAAATGGACCGGTATTCCCGTACATAAATTAATGTCAAGTGAAATAGAAAAATTACTTCACCTTGAAGCGCACCTAAATCAAAAGTTAATTGGACAAAAAAATGCAGTCGAAGCCGTTTCTGAAGCAATAAGACGTAACAAAGCCGGTCTCAATCCCGTAGATAAGCCAATAGGAACTTTTCTTTTTATAGGACCAACCGGTGTGGGCAAAACAGAATTGAGTAAAACACTAGCCTCTTATTTATTTAATGATAAAAATGCTACTACGCGTATCGATATGAGTGAATACCAGGAAAAGCATAGCGTAAGCCGTCTTATTGGAGCACCTCCAGGATACGTGGGTTACGATGAAGGTGGCCAGCTAACCGAGGCAGTAAGGCGAAGGCCCTATTCCATCATATTGTTAGACGAAATTGAAAAAGCACATCCTGACACCTTCAATATTTTACTTCAGGTTTTAGATGAAGGTCACCTCACAGACAGTCAGGGAAGATTCATTGATTTTAAAAACACTATAATTATTATGACCTCTAACATCGGTTCAAATTATTGGAGCGCCTTATCAGGTGAAAACCCCTTTAAGACTGAACAGATCGTTATGATTCAAAATAAAATTCAAGATGAATTAAAACAACACATGAAACCCGAGTTTTTAAATAGAATTGAAGAAATAACGTTATTTACGCCCTTAACACCTGAAGACATCTCAATGATCACAAACCTTCAATTAGAAGAACTAGTTCACACCTTAAAAGAAAAGGGAATCGATATGCAATTTACGGAGGAGGTAGTTACTTTTCTGAGTGAACAGGGATATGATATACAATACGGAGCACGACCACTAAAGCGAATTATTCAAAGGGAAGTGATTAGTCCTCTTTCAAAAAAAATTCTTTCTGGCGATATAAAATCAAAAGGAAACTTAATTTTAGATAACTTTGATAACCGATTGGTATTTAGAACTCAAATCTCAAGTTAGTCCATGCAAATGAGTAAATCCTTAAAAACAAAACAGTTCATTTTAGAAACCGTGGCCCCACTTTTTAATAAATATGGATATCATGGTACAAGTTTAAGTGCAATTACCGAGGCAACGGGCTTAACAAAGGGAGCACTTTATGGTAATTTTGAAAACAAAGAAGAACTGGCCCTGTCCGCCTTTGAGTATTCCAAAAATATATTACTAAAACATATTATTAATGCCTTGAAAGAAGGAGAAACTGCAATGTCCAGACTGTTTTCGCTAATCAATTTCTACAAATCGTATGATTTAATAATAGAAGAGTTAGGGGGTTGTCCTATTGTAAGTGCTGGAGTGGATGCTAAACATAACAACTTTACATTATCACAAGCGATTAAAGAAGTTTATCATTCCATCGAAGGGCATATCGCACATGTAATTGAGCAAGGCCAAATCAAGGATGAATTCAAATTGAAATTGCCTGCCATGCAATACGCAAAGCAATTTTACACGATTTTAAATGGAGGTGTAGTTTCTAGCATTATAACTTCAGATGCAAAATACTTTAAGAATTCCGCTCAATATTTGGAATACCTTATTCAAATCGAATTCACAAAAAAATAACTAGCGCTTAGTTAACAGCCTAGCAGTATTAATGGCCATTCAACAAGTAAATATTAAAAACAAGCGCGCGAGATTTGAATACGAGATACTTGACACATACGAAGCTGGAATTGTACTTGCGGGAACTGAAATTAAATCTATTCGCCTCAGTAAAGCCAATATTTCAAATAGTTTTTGTGAATTCAATCAAAACATTGAGCTTTTTGTAGTCAATATGCAGGTAGATGAATATTCTCACGGCAATCATTATAATCATCAGCCAAAAGCAGTAAGAAAGCTGCTACTACAAAAAAGGGAGCTCAGGAAATTGCACAAAGAAGTATCTCAAAAAGGAATAGCTATTATCCCTTTGCGCTTATACATAAACGAAAAAGGTTTAGCTAAACTGCAAATCGCACTAGCAAAAGGAAAAAAATTATACGATAAGAGAGAAACAATAAAAGATAGAGATAACAAAAGGACCCTCGATCGTATTAAAAAAAAGGAAGTTTAGTTCAAACCTTCTTTATCTTCTAGTAAAGGCACAAAACGGAATTCACCATGAAGACTTTTACTAAATTTTGTAGTCGCCGTTTTAATATACTTGTGCATGAGCTGTGTATTTCCCTCTCCAACTGGAATGACCAATCTTCCTCCTAATCTTAGCTGCTTTAGTAAGGCTTGGGGAAGCTGAGGAGCACCGGCAGTAACGATAACTCCATCAAAAGGAGCCTGCCCAGCACAACCAATATATCCGTCTCCATAAATCATTTTTTTTGGTCTATAAGGCATTTGCTGAAAGAATAGCTTTGTTTTCTTGAACAATTCTAATTGCCTTTCAATAGTATATACCTTTGCCCCTAAGGCGATGAGCACAGCTGTTTGATAACCACATCCTGTACCAACTTCTAAAATTTTATCTCCAGTTTTTACATCCAATAACGAACTTTGGATGGCTACTGTGTAAGGCTGAGAAATGGTTTGATTTGCTCCAATTGGAAAAGCCTTATCTTGATACGCATGGGCCTCGAAACTACTGTCTAAATAAAGATGGCGTGGAACCTTAGCAATCGCTCTTAAAACATTCTCATCGGTAATCCCTTTTGTCTTAAGTTCTGCAACTAAATGATTACGCATTCCTTGATGTTTTAATTCGTCTTTTCTCAGCATTTCCTAAAATATGTGCGACAAAATTAAACATTGTTAACTCTACTTATATGGCTATTTTTGCAGAAAAATAATTCTATGTTAAAAGCAGGTGTTTTTGGAGCAGGTCATTTAGGAAAGATTCATTTAAAATTATTAAAGGAATCTTCTAAATATGAGTTAGTTGGATTCTATGACAATAATGAAACGCATGCCATTGAAGTTCAAGAAACCTTTGGATATAAATTTTATTCATCACAAGATGCGCTTTTAAACGAAATTGATGTTGCTGTTATAGTAACTCCAACACTCACTCATTTTGACATTGCGAAAAAAGCACTTGAATTCAAAAAACACCTCTTTATAGAAAAACCGATAACACTAAATCTAGAGCAAGCCGAAGAATTGATGGCACTAGCCAAAGAAAATGGTGTTATAGGGGCTGTTGGACATGTTGAAAGATATAACCCTGCTTTAAAATCAGTCAAAGATATTATTGACAATCCGATGTTTATTGAGACACATCGACTCTCTGAATTCAATCCGAGAGGAACAGATGTATCTGTAGTGATGGATCTAATGATTCACGATATCGAAATCGTTTTGAGTATGATATCATCAAGTTTAACAGAAGTACATGCAAGCGGAGCCTGCGTGCTCTCTCAGTCTCCAGATATTGCGAATGCTAGATTAGTATTTGAAAATAAATCTGTTGTTAATTTGACCGCAAGCAGAATATCTTTAAAAAAGATGCGAAAAACCAGGGTTTTTCAAAAAGATGCGTATATCAGTATTGACTTTTTAGAAAAAGAAAGTGAAATCGTTAAAATTGATAGTCCAAAGGCCGACGAGGCAATTGATCCCTATCAAATGACCTTGACTAATGCCGAAGGTGAAACAAAAATTTTACATTTCGAAAAACCAGAAACAGAAATGAACAATGCCATACTCGATGAACTTGAAAATTTAGCCGAGGCGATTCATTTANAGCGTTCACCCNNAGTAACTTTAGAGGATGGTACCAAGGCNCTAAAAGTGGCTTTAGAAATTGTTTCNAAAATAAAAAGTCAATTGAACTATTTAGGAAANTAAATCCCGTCAAGTAATTTTATCNTTTTTCAAAAATGGGCATNCGCGAAAATTTAGCANAAATNNTTACTGAAATNCCNGAACAGGTTTCNTTAGTCGCTGTATCTAAAACNAAACCTGTTGATGCTTTAAAAGAAGCNTATGAAGGTGGTCAGCGCATCTTTGGAGAAAATAAGGTGCANGAGCTAATCGAGAANCACACTCAATTACCCNATGATGTNCAGTGGCATATGATAGGTCACCTNCAGCGTAACAAGGTTAAATATATTGNGCCTTTTATTTCTTTAATTCACTCGGTNGATAGTTTAAGNCTTCTCAANGAAATAAATAAACANGGAAGTAANTTAAACCTAAAAATAAATTGCCTTTTACAAATTCANATTGCGCAAGAAGAACACAAATTNGGCTTGTCCNCTAACGAATTAGATGAAATACTTTCGTCAAGTGATGCATTCGANTTTGTNAATATNAAAGGNTTAATGGGAATGGCTTCTTTTACCNNNNACCAAGACCAATTAAAGTCGGAGTTCACATATTTGGCTCAACTCTTTAAAGAAAAAGCAATAGATTTCAAAAATCTAGAAATTTTGTCCATGGGTATGAGTGGAGACTATCAGCTCGCCATTGATTGTGGGAGTAATATGATCAGAGTNGGTAGTCGTATATTCGGGGCAAGAAATTATCATCATTGAATCGTTATTTTGCCATATTAGATATCGAATCCACTGGAGGAGCCTATAATGAAGAAGGGATAACTGAAATTGCTATNCANAANTTTGANGGNAGCCAGGNAATCGATTACTTNCAATCGCTCATCAATCCAGAAAGGNAAATACAGGAGTTTGTTGTNAAACTGACAGGNATTTCAAATAAAATGCTCAAAAATGCACCCAGATTTTACGAGGTAGCCAAACGCATNATTGAAATTACCAAAGACTGTNTTATTGTTGCTCATAATACGAGTTTTGATTATCGAATTTTAANGTTAGAGTTCGATAGACTTGGTTATGATTTTACAAAAGAGACCTTGTGTACTGTTGAATTNTCGCAAAANTTAATTCCAGANGCCGATTCTCACAGTNTAGGTAAATTNGTAAAGGCATTAGGNATANCNGTGAGCAATCGACATAGAGCTTCTGGAGACGCNCAAGCGACACTCGAATTGTTTAAAATTCTACTTCAAAAAGATACNACCCAGGAAATTTCAAAATCTCTAATCAAGAAAAACGAGCATTTTCATTTGAGNCAAAAGCAAATAGATCTTATAAATAATCTCAGTGAAAAAGCNGGNATNTTCTATTTATATGGCAAAGACGAGAATTTGCTCTNCACTGGGCAAAGTAAAAACATCAAAACAACACTAAGTAANAANTTTGCGTCAAANTCCAAAAAAGATNTGTCTTTNCAAAAGAAAACAAAGCATATCATAGAACAACTCATTCCAAATGAGTTNTTTCGNAATATCAAATTTNTTCATGAAACAAATGGNCGATTTAGTTTAANTGCAGTAATAAAAANTANATCAGAAAACGACAAAATTCNACTACTANACAAGCACNAGATNTTTTTAGTCATAGAGAAAGAAAATACCTCTGCTCAGAATTATATTTATTTNATTGAAAATGGNGNACTGAGTTACTNNGGCNNCTGNAAATTNAATTATCAAATNNGTAAAATTGANATTCTTAAGAAAAATTTGACTAAAATTGAGCAACATCTAGCTCTTTTTGGTCAATTAATCGAACAAAAGTTCAATCAAAATCCAGAAAAATACGAAATTCAACTCCTTGAAGATTAGAGATAAAATACACGAAATTATATTTGAGGCCGACACTCCTGTTGGTAAATTATTTGATATTATATTAATAATATTGATTATCAGTAGTCTTGTTACTGTAATGTTAGAGAGTGTCGAAAGCATCAACGCACAATACCAAGATGTTTTCAAAGTTATTGAGTGGAGCATCACTATTTTTTTTAGTATTGAATATATTTTGAGAGTTGTTTCAGTCAAAAAACCAAAAGCATACATCTTTAGCTTTTATGGTATTATTGACTTACTAGCTAGCCTTCCCCTGTATATTTCTCTATTCACAACGGGATATCACGCCTTGATTACCGTTCGTACCCTCAGGCTTTTACGAATCTTTAGAATTCTGAAAATTGTGCAATTCACGAGCGCAGCATCTCATTTAAGGCAAGCCCTTAGAGCGAGCAGAATCAAAATTTTAGTCTTTATATATACGGTATGTATTTTAGCCATACTATTAGGCACGTTAATGTATATCATAGAGCCAGAAAGCTCAGGTTTTAGCAGTATACCGAGATCAATCTATTGGACTATAGTAACACTAACCACAGTAGGTTACGGTGATATAGCACCTCAAACCCCGTTAGGACAATTCATCGCTACGATGGTAATGATTTTAGGCTACGGTATTATTGCTGTACCTACCGGAATTGTAACGGCCTCTCTTAATCAGAAATACACCAAACAAAATACCCAAGCCTGTAGAAACTGCAGTGTAGAGGGGCATGAAGATGATGCACAATTCTGCTTTAAATGCGGAGATGAATTATGAAAACACTTCTATGCATCTCTGGCCCTACTGCATCAGGTAAAACAAGCTTAGCTCTTGATCTTGCCAAAACCTACCAAACAGAAATCATTTCTGTAGACAGTAGACAGTTTTATAAGGAAATGAGTATCGGTACAGCTGTTCCCAGTGAAAGCGAATTAAAAGAAGTCAAGCACCATCTTATACAACACAAATCTGTAAGTGAAGTTTACACACTCGGCGATTTTGTTCAAGAAGCGAGAACAATACTAGATTCTTTATTTGAAAAACATGAATTCGTAGTTGCTGTTGGAGGAAGCTCCTTATTTATGGATGCTTTTATTAACGGCATTGATGAGTTTCCAGATACAGAGCCCAGTATTCGTAATGATCTTAACATTCAACTTCAAAAAGAGGGACTTAAATCTCTACAAGATGAATTAAAGCGAACAGATCCTGTATACTATCATAAAGTTGATAAAAACAATCCACATAGACTGATTAGAGCGCTTGAAGTATGTCGCAGTAGCAACAGTCCTTATTCAAGTTTTTTGAATAAGTCTTCAAATAAACTGTCCTATCGTGTTCTTCATTTTGGAATTGAATTAGAACGAGCTTTTTTATATTGTAGAATTAATGAACGTGTTGATTTAATGGTAAAGGGCGGACTTTTCGAAGAAGTTCAACATTTGGTTCAGCATAAAGAATTGAACGCATTAAATACTGTAGGTTATAAAGAAATATTTTCATTTTTTGACAACCAAATAAGCCGTAAAAATGCCATTGAAGAAATCAAAAAAAACAGTAGACGTTACGCGAAAAGACAATTAACCTGGTACCGTAAAAATGAAGATATTCATTGGATTGGTTTTGAGATGTCAAGAAGTCAACAACTCCAAAAAATAAAATCTAGAATAAAGAATTTCAGAGAAATAGTGATTTTAACCGGAGTTAGTGGGGTGGGCAAAACTTTTTTAGGACAAAAACTAGCTGAAATAACCGCAATTCCATTTTCAGATGCAGATGACTTTCACCCTGAAGCAAATAAACAAAAAATGAAATCAGGAGTTCCACTTAATGATCAAGACAGATTACCATGGCTCCAACACATGAACGAACATATTAAAAAGAGTGAAATTAAGCATGGCATTATTCTCGCGTGTTCTGCTTTAAAAAATGAATACCGAACAGTTCTTGAAAAAGATGTGGTAAACAAAATAATATGGGTGTCATTAGAGGCCAACCCCAAACTAATTCATTCTCGCATTCAAAGACGCGAAAATCATTTTATGCCGTCAACTTTATTACAAAGCCAATTAGACACTTTTGAACGGCCTGAACACGCATTAAATTTAAACACAGAAAAGCCTGTTAAAGACCTGTGCAGAGCTGTTTTGATTAAATTATACGGCAAGTAAAAACTAATCGGAATTAACGACTAAACGAAACCCCTCTCCGTGAATATTGAGTATTTCAACCTTTTCATCTTTTTTAAGGTATTTACGAAGTTTTGCTATGTACACGTCCATACTTCTGGATGTGAAGTAATTATCATCACGCCATATTTGAGTTAAGGCGAGTTCTCTTGGCATCAAATCATTGAGATGAAGTGCGAGTAATTTTAACAACTCATTTTCTTTAGGTGATAACTTAATGGGCCCCTCACCAGAAAAACTTAAAAATCTCAATTTACTATTCAACTGAAAATTTCCAATTTCAAATTCAAACTGTTTGGATTGAACAGATTGAATATTCATTGACTTTCGCTCTAAAATAGTTTTGATCTTTACCAGCAAAACCTCGGAATCAAAAGGCTTATTTAAATAATCGTCTGCTCCTGCCTTATATCCCTCCAAAACATCTTCTTTCATTGTTTTAGCCGTTAAAAATATTATTGGAACATGTTGATTCTGTTGTCTAATTTCACGTGCGAGTGTAAAGCCATCTTTATAAGGCATCATGACATCTAATATACAGACGTCATATTCCTGTTTTTTAAACTTTTCAAATCCCTCCATACCATTTTTAGCCAGAACAACTTCGAAATTATTCATTCCTAAATAGTCTCTTAAAACAATTCCAAAATTAGGATCGTCCTCTACTAATAATATTTTTCTTTTTTCTTCCATAGGTATATGATTTAAGTCAAAGGGAATTTTACAAAAAATACACTACCCTTTCCTTTTTCACTTTCAACAAAAATTGAGCCATTGTGTAAATCAACAATATGTTTTACGTAAGAAAGGCCCAATCCATGACCCTTTACATTGTGTACATTGCCTGTATGTTCACGATAAAACTTTTGAAAAATTTTCTTTGAAACAGCTTTTGTCATACCCATCCCATGGTCTTCAATTCTAACAACCACAGAATGGTTTTCATTATAGGTTTGAATTCCTATATACAATTCTTGCTCAGAGTACTTAACTGCATTATCAAGAATATTAACAATGAGATTCGTCAAGTGATGTGCATTACCTTTTATGATGTCTTGTTCTGCTTTTAATTTTTTTTCAAGGAGACCTTTTCTGTGATCTATAAGCAGTTCGACATGAATAATAGCTTCTGAAATGATTTCATGAATGCTCAATTCTTCTTTTTCGACTTCGAACTGTCTTTTTTCCAATTTTGATATTTGAAGAACGTTTTCTACTTGAGCGTGCATTCTCTTATTTTCATCTCTAATCATTTGCAAATACCGATCAAGCTTTTCTTTATCTGAATAAATAATAGGATTTTTAATCGATTCCACCGCTAAGTTGATAGTCGCAATCGGTGTTTTAAATTCGTGAGTCATATTATTGATAAAATCACTCTTAATTTCAGAAATTCTCTTTTGAGTTAGTAATTGATAAATTGATATGACAAAAACAATAATAATGATTGTGGTAAAAATGACAGAAAGGGATACAAGGCCTGCAATTTCAGACAACAGAAATTCTTTTCGATCTGGAAAAAACAAAGCTAAGGTATAGTCTGTCATCCCTTCACTATCTTTAAATATTGGAGCCTTGTATAAATTTTCGCTTTTAAAATCAAATTGCTCACTTCTAACCAATGTTGGAAATTGCATACTTTCAACTCCAAATTCAAAGCTCGAATCAATACCCCTATTTTTCAATTCACTTTCAATGGCTTGATACAAATCTTCAACTTCAATTCTATTATGAATAGGAATAGTTTTAGCCGCTTCCATGAAAACATCATCATATTGCGCCTTCTCCATTTCAGTCAACCCTCCGATTTTCTCTAAAACCTCAACAGGCTCTAAATAAATTTCATTGTTATCCAAAGAAGAACTCGCCTTAAATATTCGCTTTGTTCTTGTAGAAGTGTAATTATAAATAGTCGATGTGTCGCGAATGAGCTGACCCTTATCGTCAAGAAAGGTAGATGGCATATCATAGCCCTCTTTCAAAATACCATGAGAATAAAAAAGAATCTCCTCGTCTGTAAGGCTTCTGTCAATAAAAAAGAAATTCTGAATTTGTTGTGATTGTGGATCTCCAATACTGTCGATCAAAAAAGCGAGTTTGTCGTAATATCTTTTTCGCTCCTTAGCTTCTACATTTTCAGCAGTTGAATTTAGAACATCAGATATAACATTGGAAAATTCTTCTGACTTAGAATTGAATGCCGTTTGCATCCAGTACACTTGAACGACAACGATACCAGCAAGAGCTAAACACATCAAACCTAGGGTATACGAAAACCACTTCTTGTTCATATCTCAAATATACTTGTACAAATTAACTTCGACTCTTACTTTAACTTCGCCTTAAGAATTATTGAGCTATTGTCTGCACTATTTTCATATTATAACTTCACGATATCTCTCTTTTAAAAAAATAAACCGAATGCATTCCATATGCTGCAACAGCATACATTTCCCATCCTTGCCTACCTAATGTAGTTGCAAACTCCATAGAACCTACCGCTTCTGTTTTTCTAACTCCCCATAAATTCATAAGTCCGGCCTCTCTCCATGCTTTGTAATTATTTCTCATTACCTGAGTATATTCAAATTTTTTCATCTTTAATCTTTAAGTATTTTTAGATGGCAATGCTTACCATCTTATATTTTTTCTAGTATGTAGCTTTTTTTGACCTAATTAGGTTCAAGTGCCTCTAATTTTCCAAGATAGTGATTAACCCCTTTACAAGAGATTAAAGTCAACAACTCCAAAATCCGGATAATTCTTAATTATACCAACTTTATTTCTGTTTCTAACTCTTCCGAATAAATTGCACAACCGAAAAACATTGAGTAGAACAATGGTAGTAATAACTTCTTCATATTCCTATGAAAATAAGGTAAGGATAATTGAAATATTTAACACAAATCAAGATTTTGTCTAATTTTTATATCTTTAACTGAATAAAGATGAGGAAGTTGCTAATATCTTTTAGTCTTACGTTGGTTTTAAAGTACTCCTCTTCTTTTCAATTAAGATAGGGGCTATTATGGTTAAGTATAGTAGCCCCTTTTTTATTTTCCCACACTACAAAATTTAATTTTACACTTTTTTTCGAATAAGCCAATTTCCAAAAACTGACATATTGTATGTAGATGTAGTTATTAGTATTTTCTTGGATCAAAGAGATTATATTTGATTGCATGTATTTGCTAACTAATTTTTTATTCTCAAGATTATGGTCAAAAAGATATTTTTCAGCCTACTAGTTTTCCCATTTTTATTAAGTAGTCAAAAGAAAATAGAACCTGGCACAACCCAATTTAATTCAATTGATAGAATTGCCATTAAAGATGTAATTGATGCTTATGGTTTCTACTGGGACTCAAATAACTTAGACGGATATTTATCATTATTTGAAGATGAAGCTGTAGGAGTTACAGTTAATGAAAAAGGTGAAATTGAAGAATATCGAATTAAATCGAAAGAACAAATTGAAAAAAGTCGATTGAGGATGAATTATTTTAAAGAAAACAATATGCAGAGAAGACATATGGCGGCCAATACATTGTTTCTGAATCTATCTGAAAACTCAGCTCATATTAGACAATATATGACTCTTCTTACAACAAATCATAAAGTAAAAACAGAAATTTTAACTCCTATTGATTATGTTTTCAAACTCAAAAAAGTAGAGGGTGTCTGGAAAATAATATATCGAGAAATTAATTTAGACAAATCACTTGATTTATCTCTTTGAGATGTTTTAAAAACTTTAACTTAAAAATACACCTAACAAAAATGAAGTACTTAATCCTTGTTTTAGTGTTTGCCATCACCATAACTTGCAAGGATGAAGAGTCCTGCATTGACATATATAATCCAGTCTGTGGTTCCGATGGTATTACCTATGAAAATAGTTGTTGGGCGGAGCGAGCGGGTGTAACAGTAATAGAAGGTAACTGTTGCGATTTATGCAATTAAATGCTTTTGTAATATTTAGCAAGACTGATAAAAGAACATTTGTAATATAAATCAATCTAGTGATTAAATAAGCCCCTGGTTAAGGCTAAGGGCTTTTTTTGTTCTTGTTAGTTAAACCTAAAATCACTAACAAAAAAGCATAAAAACACTAAATACAGTATTAAAACTGATTTTATCTTGAAAAGTTATTGACATCTCTTGAAACACTTTGAATACTCCATAATATCGATTAAGTGTACAAAATAATCGATGAGTTACAATACTTTTAGTATCCCAAATCTTCAAATCATATAACAATGAAATTTAAATCTTACGCTACGAAATTATCTGAATTGCTAGACAAGTTGTTCTTACGCTTTGTTTGATAGTGTTTTTGGTTAACTGAACCCTTGTCTTGTTCGAGGCCGTTATTTAGGTTACCGTGTGTTAGTTTCTCCTATTTAGCGGCCTCTTTTTTTGGTATTTATACTTATAATTTTATCAAACAAGGGGGATATAAAGATTTTAAATCCTAGAATCAGATATACTGTGGTGTCAACTCACTCCTCTTGAATAATAGAATCGATTGCAGTGTATCCAAAAACGATTATTGATAAGAGTAAATGAACTTTACTTTGCAAAAAAAGCATTGCCTAGGTCTTATTACTCTTAGTCAATAGAAATAATTTCAGAGTCAGTTATACACTGAAAAAATACTACTCTTTATTCTTATAGAAATGTATACCAAATAGCAAAAGAGCTAAAATTACTGAAATTGCTTTTACAGGTCTAGGAATGAAAAAATCAAAGAGACTAAATTTTCTAACAGCCAACTCAATGAGGTTTAATATTGTTAATCCAACTGCAATTTTGTAATAAATTTTCTTCATGATTACAGAAATACACACGATAAAAATGAAAGGTAGCCAAAAAATAAGCTTCTAGTTTAAAAACTAGTGGCTTTATATTTATTCCTTTTGATTGTTCAAGTCTTGTTTACTCTCAAAACACCAACAAGGTTTTAAGTTTTAGGACAAATATTTTCCACTGCCCATCAAAAAATAGCACAAAACTCCTCCATTAATAATTTTTGTGAACAGAATAATGCTCTTTAGATCACCAGTATCTTCGAGCTCTTCTAAAACAGAAAATTACTAGAAAAACAAAAAAAATAGGTTTACTGTACATTTCAATTTCTGTCCGATAGTTTTCTAAAAACACTTTTACTTGTGTTAAGTCAATCTGGGATAAATCAATAAGAGGTAGTAAATCAAGACTATCCAATAAACCGAATATGCCTAAGAAACCAAAAGTTGTCCATACTAGACCTTTAAATCTTGCTTTTTTTTTCAGCTCTC
This sequence comes from Flavobacteriaceae bacterium, assembly GCA_002691685.1. Taxonomy (GTDB): domain Bacteria; phylum Bacteroidota; class Bacteroidia; order Flavobacteriales; family Flavobacteriaceae; genus UBA3478. The sequence continues at coordinate 22,602 of NZIQ01000066.1, forward strand.
TTTTATTTCCAAAAATATTATCAAATAATTTATTTTTTGTGCCCATCTAGGATTCTGTAAATGTTGCTTGCAATATAAATTATCTTGAAAGACAAGGGGTTCATTTCCTATTCTTCTTGAAATATTTAAAGGCCTTATAGCCCATACCTGTGCTAAATACAAGATTAAGGACAACAAGCAAGTAATTGTATTCATATTCTGACAAAGAGGCTGTTACAGCTCCAAAAAGACATGCAACACAAGTGACGACATAACCAATGATATTGTTCTTGTGAGGATTACTACTCCTATTTATTAGTCTATAAAGGCATTAATGGATAAATACCTCTTGATTAATCAATTTGTTTTATTTGATTTAACTAAGAAATAAACAAGTGCAATGATTATGTATAAACTCCATAATAGAATAGCTGATTTTTTGTTATGGCTTAGCGGGTAACAAATTTGAAATATAAAAAAAGAGTATACCGCTTGATTTTTAAAGAAGGATTTGAAAGACACAAGATAATTATCTATGTCAAACTTTTTTCTTTCTTTATCTGTCATGAAATTGTACCCCGCCAATAAAATTTTGGCATTTTCTTTATTTATGAAATGGCCAATTGCGTAATATAGAGCAGAGACAAAAATAACAGGTATATAAATCGACATTCCCAAATTTAACATAAATCTAGTATTGATTAAATCGTTTATAAACCTTGAAAACTTTCTTAAGGAACAAGAAATACATTTTGTTATAAGAGAAGATAGATTAGAAAAAATGGCAGTACAGTCTACTTAATAGAATATACTCTAAACCCTTTCACACATATTAAAAGCGTTAATTGAATCATTTATGCTTTTTAAATCTATTTATTAAGGGGAAACCAAAGGCTGTAAGACCCACAAATAAAAATAAAAATGCGTCTAACCATTGCTCTTGAGTTATATAATCAAATACAATATATGAAGACACAACCATACCAAGAATTGATAAATACACATAAAATTTACTTTCCAAAAAACGAGTCGTTTTCTTTTTTACAGGTTTATCTTCTTCGGACATAGCAATGAGTTTAGATTAAATCTTAATTTACATTAAAATCATTAGTCTCAAGTCAAGTCTAGAGACAATTTTTTTTATTTTCTAAAAGACTTTGTTAATTTTGAAAAGGCTCGAAAAACATTTATAATGTAAATCACTCTAGCCGAAAACATTTACCCCTAGTAAACACTAGGGGTTTTTTAATTAAACTTACTGTAAAAACAAAAGATGGTGCACTTCTTCATTTTCAAAAACTGCCTTTAACGTTGATTGAACACCACGACAAAACCTAGTTTCTTTTTAATTAGTCCAAATAACAATTACCACATTATCAGTGATTTAGATAAAAAAAGGTCTATTTTTAAACAAAATAAATATTATGGAAAATTTACAATTGAGTAATAGCTGTGTGAACTGTGCTAATTTCAATGATAATGCTAAGTCTTGTTCGTTTCACAAATTTGAAGTCAGTGAAAAATACACATGCGAAGAATTTAATCATTAGATTTTAATAAAATTCAATCATAAAGAGCATACGTTTGTTATGCTCTTTTTTTTTCTAATAAATTAGACCGACTGTTTGTTACAGCAGGACTTGCCCATAAAATGTGTCTGAGAAAAATTGGAATTATATAAGTATTGACTCCTCTTTTTACCTCTTAACATTTTTAAAGTTTGAACACGTGCAGGGATTCCTATATTTTTTGAGTTTCTTTATATTGTGTACAAAATAAAATCAAATGAATATTTTAATTAAAGGAAGCTTTGCAACTAATTACGAAGAGGTGCACAAGGAATGGGTAAATGGTTCAAAAACAAGAGCTGAATGTTGCGATGAATCTCGATCAATCATAAGTAAAATTGATGATCATAACTACGTAGCTCTGTTGTTTGAGGTAGATTTTCAAAAAATGTTAGGCTTAATGGCTACTCCTGAAAGAGCTGAAATAATGAGAGAAAACGGTATAAAAAATGAAATGTACCAATTTTCACCATTAGGTTAAAACATTATCAGAATACCCTATTCTTTTTGCTTTTTATCTAAAATGACTCCAGTTTTTGGGTAATCATTGGATTGATTTATATTTTTTAGAGTCAACGAAGTTTTTATCGCATGTTTCTTTTTGATTATCCAGCCAATTTCTATTACACAGAGCTTATTCTAGAGTTTATACTATATTTCATAATAGTTTTAGTCATAAGACTTCTTCTTTTTGGTGCTGATCTTTATTTCTTGAAGAAAAAAAAACAGTTACCAAATCTCTTTCTTGAAAATGACAATCTACGACTTAAACTCTACAAAAATCAAAAAATAAAAGACAAGTACCGTGATGACCCAGAACTTTTAAGCCTTTTAATTCAGTTAGAAACAAATAATGCTACTGCGCTTCATGAGTATGTAAATACTTGGTCAAAAGTCAGAATTTCTTTTTTTCAATCTCTTGTAGGTGCGATTCCGATTTACTTTATAATTCGAATGGAGTGGGACCAATTCATTATTACCTATATCAAACAAGTCATTCAAGCATTATCCGCAGTATAAAACGATTTATACCGGCTTATCTAGATCAAAAACAGGGATTAAATTCGATTGTTTAGGAGAAAAATCTGAATTTGTTTTCATGATGTCACTCATAAATTTCCACCATTTTTGGACGATAGGATTATCTCCCAAAGCCTGAGAATCTAGTTCTTCACATGTTTGAAAAGCATATACGCAGTTTGTTTCTTCATCATAGTAAATGCTATATTCTTCAATCCCTGAGGATTTTAAAAGTGTTTTCAGCTCTGGCCAAATTTCTTGATGTCTTTTTTTATAGGTGGCTAAAGTTCCTTCTTTCAAATACATCTTAAAAGCTAGTTTTTTCATAATTACCGCGTTTTGATATTCTTAGATTTACAACAAGATGAAAGTGCTGTATCTGTAAATAAAAATATTT
>NZIQ01000067.1 GCA_002691685.1 Flavobacteriaceae bacterium
CACACCTCACCAAGAACGACAAATTTTAGGACATCCTCAGGGATTATTTTATCTGTTTTTTGCAGAATTATGGGAACGATTTAGTTTCTATGGAATGCGGGCATTGCTCTCGCTTTACATGGTGAACGTTATTTTCGAAGCTCTTGTCGAGAGAGATTTTGCAACTGCTGCGGTCTACTCTTCTTATGGGTCTTTGGTTTATGCCTCAACAGTGATTGGAGGTCGAATCTCTGATTCTCTTATCGGAATGCGAAAATCTATCTTTTTAGGAGGAATTTTAATGGCGATAGGTCACTTTGTATTGGCGATTGAAAATAATGTAGCCTTTTTTCTGGCGCTGTCTTTTATTATAGTTGGAAATGGGTTTTTTAAACCCAATATTTCAACATTTGTAGGAACATTGTATAAGGATGGCGATCCCCGAAAAGAATCTGGATTTACCATTTTTTACATGGGCATTAATATTGGAGGATGGGCTGCACCTCTTCTTTGCGGCTGGTTAGCTGCTACTTATGGCTGGCACTACGGTTTTGGGCTAGCTGGAATCGGAATGCTTGTAGGTTTGCTGTTTTTCTGGAGTGGAATTCGAAAAGGTGTTTTTGGAGATAAAGGACAGGCGCCAGATCAAGCGGTGGTTGATGCTAAATTTGCAGGTGTAAAACGCGGAAATTGGGTAACCATTCTTGCCTTTCTTGCGGCTCCTGTTATCGCTTTACTTTTATCGTCTTACCAACCAATTTACGACGATCAAAATTTGGTCAATATTATCTTTAAGGGTATCGGAATATTTATTTTGGTTTATCTGGCCTATATCTTGTATCAGGTCACTGCCGAAGAACGTAAAAAACTTTTTGTTGCTATATTAATAACCTTATTTATGACTGTTTTCTGGGGCTTTCACGAACTCTCAGGTAGTGTAATAACTCTATTTTCAGCACGAAATGTTGATTTGACCATCATGTCTGCAGCTCAAACGAACTCGTTGAATTCAATGTTTATTATTCTATTGGCCATACCGATTTCGATGATGTGGACTCGACTTGCTAAGCGAGGTAAAAACCCGCGAACGCCTTATAAATTTGGAATGGGATTGTTGTTTGCAGGACTGAGTTTTTACATTTTATCTATATCTGATGCTAGCGCTAATGAGGAAGGATTAGTTCCATTTAGCTATCTGTTCATCATGTATTTCTTAATTTCTGTAGGTGAATTATTCATGTCACCAGTAGGCCTTTCTAAAATTACAGATCTGTCACCTAAAAGAATTGTCGCATTTGTTATGGGGGTTTGGTTCTTATCTTCTGCATTTGCATTTCAGGTTGTTGGTTTTATAGGAAAAAAATTAGCCATTGAAAGTTCAGATGCTCAAGTTGGAGGTTTTGAGACCCTATCGGTGTATACAGAAGGCTTCGAACTTATTGCGATTTATTCACTCGCTGCCGGTGCATTGGTGTTAATTTGCGCTCCAATTATCAATAAATTAATGGGAGACGTTCACTAAACAGCACAATTATCAAAAGAATTACAGCCCCTCTTATTATGTATAAGAGGGGTTTTTGTTTGCATTTCAAATAAAAATAACGGTACCAAGGATCTATTTTTTTGGGAATATATAGACTGTATATTTCATTTTTAGACTGAAATAGAAGATAGAGATAGACCTGATAGAGAATTATATACATACCTAAAACATGTAATTTTGATACTTGAAAAACGTAAAAATAGCTCCAACATTGACTGTCTAACCAGTTGACAATTTGAAACAATAGTTCTACACTATGGATATAAAGGGTCGATATGCTTGGAAAGATGCAAACTCCTATTGCTGTAAAAAGAATGAGCGGGAATAAGGGGGTTGTTAAGAGATTACTTAATAAAAAGAGCGAAGGAAACAAATGAAAGTAGTGCAGACTTAATGGTAATACACCTAGTTGTGCGCACAAACTAATGAGGACTATTTGAGCTATATTTTTGATAATTCTGTTTTCAATTAACACTCTTTTGTTTAATAGCGGATAAAAAAGAAAGATTCCTAAAACCGCGGTATATGAAAATTGAAAACCGACATCAAAAATCAGATAAGGATTAAAGCATAAACTAATAAAGGCAGTGAGCAATAGAATATGAATAGGAGAGGTCCATTTGTGCAAGTGTTTCAGAAAAAGCCAAATACTAATACCCAATACTGCTCGAATCGCTGAAGGTGAAAACCCTAGGAGTGCTGCATAAGACCATAGAATTGATAAGGGCAGAAGCAATTGTACCTTTTTATTGAACCAAAAGGTGATTCGCTCAAGCATTATAAAAAGTAATCCAATATGCATTCCAGATATCGCTAGCATATGGGCAATTCCGGCATATTGAAATTTGCTTAATACTAAAGGATCTAAATCTTTTTTGTCCCCTAAAAGAAGTGTTTGGGTAAAGCCAAATAAATGCTGGGGTAAATGATTTTTCCATATCGTTTGCAGATGACTTTTCACTATAGATTTTATTTTTTTTACCTATGGAGATAATGAACAGTGGTGATCCACGATTGATAGCGAATTCCCTTTTTGGCTAAATAGTTTTTATAATCAAAAGTTGAACTAAAATTTTCAACTTTACTCAAGCTGCTTTTTACGAGATAAAAGGCATTTTCATGAAGTGCTTTTTTTGAGAAAAGTAAAATTTGGTGTTGTTCAAATATCGCTTCGTATTTGTAGAATTTGGATGTTTTATCTTTCTCTTCTTCAATAAAAAACACGCCACTGCTCAGAGGTATAGCGTATTTCTTTGGGATAATAATCTTTGGTGTGATGTGCGCTCAATACCACGGCAAAAAATCCAAAAGCCATCCAAAAAAGTTTAGGAAAGAAGTAGAAACTCAATATAAGAATGCAAAATGCAAACAGTAAATGAGGTATGGCTGAAGGGTAATAATATGAAATTAGAATTCCACTAATCTGAAAGAGTAGTAGAAGAATTAAATTATTACTTTGTTTTTTCAATAATTAGTTTTGCGGCCCTTTCACTTGCACCTTTACTGCCTAAAAGTTTCTCAAGTTTCATATAATCTTCACCTAATTGAGCTCTTTTTGTAGCATCTAAAATAGCTTCTAATGCTTGACTCAGATTCTCTGTATTTAAATCATTTTGAATGAGTTCAGTTACAGCGGGTCGATCTAAAATAATATTCACTAGTGAAATGTATTTCAAATCAATAATTTGTTTGGCAATAAAATAAGTCAGTGTGTTGGCCTTATAACAGACCACTTGCGGAACTTTAAACAGGGCAGTTTCAAGAGTAGCTGTTCCTGAGGTAACAAGAGCTGCATGTGCTTGGGAAAGCAAATCATATGTTTGATCATACCTTACTTCAATAGGCTTTTTCAAATTTGATTCGTAAAATCCTTGATCGATATGGGATGCGCCAGCTATAATATATTGGTACTGTTCTGGGGTATTGCATACTGAGGACATAATAGGAAGCATTCTCTTTATTTCTTGTTTTCTGCTTCCTGGAAGTAATACAATCAAGGGTTTATTGAGGTCTTTTTTCACCTTTTTCACGCTACTGTATTCATGTATCGCATCGATTAGTGGATGTCCCACAAAATTGACCTTTACACTATGTTTCTGATAAAAGTCAGGCTCGAAGGGTAAAATCACATAGAGGTGATCAATTGTACTTTTTATTTTGGAAATTCGTTTTTCTCGTGAAGCCCAAATTTGAGGAGTGATATAGTAATGGGTTTTTAAATTTTGTGTTTTTGCCCATTTAGCAATTCTCAAATTAAATCCAGAAAAGTCAATGAAAATCAAAGCGTCTGGTTTAAAGGATGTAATGTCTCTTTTACAGTATTTGAGATTATTGACGATTTTACGAAGGTTAAATAGAACTTCAATAAAACCCATAAACGACATTTGTTTGTAATGTCTTGCCAATTCAGCTCCAGCTTTTTGCATTAAATCTCCTCCGAAACATCGAATTTCAGCCTCTGAATCAAGTGCTCGAATACGCTTGACCAAATTTGACCCGTGTAAATCACCAGAAGCTTCTCCAGAAATGATATAATATCTCATATGAACGGTTTGGCTCTAAAATAGATTAGTTTGATTCTTTGTTATTGCAGTTTATAAATTAAAAAACAGCTTTCCAATCAGAAGCCCTATGGCTAAGAATATAGTATACATTAAAATCCCTCTCGCTCTCAGGTCTAAGTTCTTTTTGAGCATAAGAAAAAAGGCACCTAAATCTAACACTGCCCCTAAACTCAAAAGACTATCTAGATAACCATCTTCATAAGCAATTTCAAGACTTTTGTCTATTCCCAATTTAGAAAATAGTAAAATATAAAAGCACACACCTAAGAAGTGAAGGGCAAGGCCCACTGAAAAACCATAGGCGATTTCCTTTTGTCTAATTGTCATGAATGTTCCAAGAATTAAGAGTTGCTATGCTGTGATGTGCAGTTAAATCAAATTGACAAGGAACTACCGAGATAAAATAATCTTCTAAGGCATTTATGTCCGTGTCTTCTCCTTGATCTAATAACCGAAAATCTCCTGTGAGCCAATAGTAATCTTTACCTGAAGGGCTTTGTCTTTTATCGAATTTTTCTTTCCAATTAGCTCTGGCTTGGCGACATATTCGTATTCCTTTATAAGGCTCTTCTCCTCTAGCTTTAGGGAAATTGACATTCAAGACGGTGTCTTTTGGCATTCCATGCTGTAAGGCCTCTCTGACCAAGAGCTTTATACCGTTTTTACACGATTCAAAATTAGCATCATACGCAAAATCACACAAGGAGAATCCTATAGATGGAATTCCTTCAATCCCGGCTTCCATTGCAGCCGACATTGTTCCTGAGTAAATGACATTAATCGAGGCATTGGAGCCGTGGTTGATTCCAGACACACAGATATCTGGCTTTTCAGGCAATAATTCTTGTAATGCTAGTTTGACACAGTCTGCCGGTGTTCCGCTGCAACTGTAGGCTTCAAAATTATTGTTAAGACCGTGTAAATTTACCTTTTGCACGCTCAATGTACTATCTAATGTTATAGCGTGGCCCATTCCTGATTGAGGGCTGTCAGGAGCTACAACAAAGACATTTCCAATTTCTTGCATGAATTCAATAAGCCTTCTCAATCCTCTAGAATTGATTCCATCATCGTTTGTTATAAGTATTAATGGCTTGTGCATCACTGTATTTTATCAAATTTACGTTCTTTTTAACTTCGCTTTGGCATTTATTTTTCTTTAACTTTACGAGTTTTACAACGTAAAATAATTGTTTGTTTAGATGAAAAGGAATTTAATTTTTGGTTTCGGCTTTTTTTTCTTAGCCGTTGCCTCGTGTAGTTTTACTAATAATTCGTCTTTTGACGATAGCGATAAAGATAAACTGCTGATTGATTTAATCAGCTACGTGCTTGAGAAAGGGCATTATGAGCCCAAGAACCTTAACGATCGTTTTTCTTCAAAAGTTTTTGATCGCTTATTTGAAAATTTAGACCCTTTAAAACGTTACTTTCTCTCTTCTGATCTCGAAGAGTTCGAGCCGTATCGATTTCAAATTGACGATCAAATAAAAAATACGGATTTGAGTTTTTTCAATAAAGTATATGAGCGTTTTGAAGAGAGACAAAGCCAAGCTAAAGAGCGCTACCAAAAAGTACTCTCTAAGCCTTTCGATTTCTATACAGAAGATGAAATTTTAGTCGACTATGACAAATTAGGATTTGTTGAGACCGAAAAAGAGTTGGCTAATCGTTGGCGTAAACAATTGAAGTTGAATACGCTAAATACCTACGATTCTAAAATTGAAACTTTTTTGAGTCAAAATGAAGTAGAATTAAAAGCCGTAAAACGGTCAAAACTTAAAGAAATTGAAGGCGAATCCCGCGAACAAACTCGAAAAGACCTTTTTGAATATTTTGATTTTTTAGAAGACTTTGACAAAGAAGACACTTTCGTGGAATTCTTAAACGCCATCGTAGAGGAATACGATCCTCATACTTATTATATGGCTCCTACAGACAAAGATCGGTTTGACATTAGTATGTCAGGAAAATTTGAGGGAATTGGAGCTCGTCTTCAGAAAAAACCTGAGGGAACTAAAATTGTAGAAATTATTTCTGGAGGCCCAGTTTGGAGAGCACAATCCCTAGAAGTAGGAGATGAAATTTTGAAAGTCAGGCAAGCAGGTGAAGAATTGAGCGTAAATATTGTAGGTATGCCTATCGATGATGCGATTAAACTCATAAAGGGACCCAAAGGAACCGAGGTATTTTTAACTGTTAAAAGAGTGGACGGGCAAATCGATGAGGTGGCTATTGTTCGCGATGTTGTAGAGTTAGAGGAGTCTTACGCTAAATCTGTCATTATTGAAGATCAAGACAAAGGTAATTTTGGCTTGATCAATCTCCCTAAATTTTATATCGATTTTAAAGATTACGACAATCGAAATGCCGCTACCGATGTGTTGAAAGAAATCGAAAATCTAAAAAAAGAAGGTGTTGAAGGACTTATACTTGATTTGCGAAACAATGGAGGAGGCTCACTAAAGACGGTTATTGATATGGCCGGATACTTTATCTCAGAGGGTCCCATTGTTCAAGTGAGTTCTTTGGGCAAAAGAAAAGAAATTCATGAAGACAATGATGAACGCGTACAATGGGATGGTCCTTTGGTTGTTCTTGTCAATGAGTTGTCTGCTTCTGCCTCAGAGATATTAGCTGCTGCCATACAAGACTACAAGCGAGGAGTTATTCTAGGGAGTACCCAAACTTTCGGTAAAGGAACGGTGCAGAATTTGATTCCACTTGACAATATTGTGCGGTCAAATGAATTTGGAGATTTAGGTGCTTTAAAGATTACTACCCAGAAATTTTATCGCATTAATGGAGGCTCGACACAACTTAGAGGAGTTACTTCGGATATACCCCTTCCAGATCGATACTCGTATATTGACATAGGTGAGCGTGACCACGATAATCCCATGAAATGGGATCAAATTTCACCTACTAATTACTCGGTTTGGGAAAATAAAATTGATTTTGAAGAGGTTATTGTAAGTAGTAAGGCTCGTGTTTCTAAGTCTAAGGAAATGCAACTTATTGATCAGGAGGCAAAGTGGATTATGGAGCAGCGTGAAAACAAGTTGGTTTCTCTCAATTACGCCCAATACTTAGAAGAAGAAAAAGAACTCAAAGAAGAAACCGACCGATTTGAAGTATTGGATGAGTACGACTCGAAACTTAATTTTTCATCCTTGAAGGATGAAGAGCGGTTGTTTTCTACCGATTCTATACTTCGTGAAAAAAGAGCCAGGTGGCATAAGGAACTCTCTCGAGACTTGTATGTCGAAGAAGCTGTAGAAGTATTAAAAGATTTAAAAAAGTATACTTTTAAAAGGCCTACGCCAATCAAAGGGTAAACTTTAAGTTGCCCCGTCTTGATTCAGTCTATTGGCGTCCATTTTAAGGAAGATAAAGAGCATTAAAGACATAAATAACTGCCCAGAACCTCCGTAACTAAAAAAAGGCAAGGGAATGCCTATAGTGGGTAGAAGTCCTAGTACCATACCGATATTAATCACAAAGTGAAACATCAGTATTGCGGTAATTCCATAACCGAATAGGCGATTAAAATGTCTTTTTTGACGTTCTGCGATTCTTACCAATCTATTGAGTAAGATTACAAAAGCAATGATCACTAAAGCAGATGCTATAAATCCCCATTCTTCACCCACAGAACTAAAAATGTAGTCGGTATGTTGTTGAGGGACAAAGTCTCCTTTCGTCCGAGTTCCTTTTAAAAATCCTTTCCCAAACCATCTTCCTGAGGCAATAGCTTCTTCTGCTTGAATCGTATTGTATCCAATGCTTTTGCGAATAGATTCAAGCTCATTTGTGTTTTTCTCTAGGTTCAACCATAGATTGAAGCGGTCTCGGTGTCGGTCTTCAAATACCTCTTCAAACACATAAGTTGTACCTAAAATAATTAAACCTGAAAAAAGCACAAACGTGGCCATGGCTATTCGTGGAATTTTAATCTTAGGAGATTTAAATCCAAAGTAAAACAGAAGTAACACACCGTAAATAATTCCTATAATTATTGGGCCGAACATTAAAGTAAGCCCAAATAAAAGTGCTAAGACAATGGCAAAGACAAGAAAGTAAATAGGAAAACCCTCGTAAAATAAAACCAGAAATAAAGCTAAAAAGATAAGTGCACTTCCTGGATCCGGTTGAGGAACTACAAGTATTACTGGTGCGAGAATTAAAAGAACAGCAAAGACCTGGCTAGAGGTTTTTTTGATGTCTGTTTGAAAGTCACTTAGGTATTTGGCTAATCCTAATACAGTAGTTAGTTTGGCAAATTCAGAGGGTTGAAAATTAAAGGCGCCTAAATCATACCAGGATGTTGCTCCGGCTATTGTTTCTCCAAAGGCGAATAAACCGATGAGAAGAAATAAACCTATAAAGTAAAAAATAGATGAAAAACGCTCAAAAAATCGATCATCTAGTAGTGAGATGCTGAAAAACATTACGATGGATAAGCAAAAGAAGAAAAGCTGTTTTCCGTAATATGTACTAAAATCAAATAATGAGGTGTCAGTGTCGCTAATGGTTGTTGAATAGAGGTTGAGCCATCCGAAAAAACTCAATGAAAGGTAAAGCAGTAAAATGAGCCAATCGACTCTCCAAAGAAATGATTTACCAGACATACTCGTTGATTTCGAAAGGCTCGCCACTTAGTGGCTTTGCGTATTCATGATCAAGTGTTTTGGTCAACATACGCGTTTCTAAATCTTTTCGACTGATTTCTCCTTTGATATATTTTTCGATCATTAAAGAAGCAATGTGTCCCGCGTAACGACTTCCATAATAACCGTGTTCAATATAGACTGCTAGCGCTATCCTTGGATTTTCAACGGGAGCAAAGGCTATAAATACTGAATGGTCTGTCAATTGTGTCTTTACGCCATTTATGATAGTGAAATTTTCTACCGTTCCTGTTTTTCCTGCGATTTCAACGTCAGGTACTTGAATCCATCTCGCAGTTCCTCTTTTGTAGACTTCACTCATTCCTTTTACAATTGGATCAAAGTGCTTGCTGTCGATAGAAGTAAATCGTTTTCTTTTAAATCTCGATGGAATTTCTGATCCGTCTGAAATATTTTTAATGATATGAGGGGTAATAAAATAACCTTTATTGGCAATGGCTGCTGTCATATTGGCAAGTTGGATCGGAGTGGCGGCTACTTCACCCTGACCTATCGCATTAGAAATGATATAACTATTGTACCATTGATTTTTTCCATAGGCTCTATTGTAGTATGCAGTATTTGGAATTCGTCCTGGCCGACCTGTTGGTAGATCTGTTCCCAAATAGTTCCCAAGTCCAAAACTTTTCATGTGCTTAGTCCATGATTCATGACCTTCAGCGGTATTTTCATACTTGTTGTAAAAGTTTTTGAAGACATCTGCAAAATAGGCATTACATGAGTTTCGAATACCGTCATTTAAGTCGCGATGGCCACCACCGCAGTGACATCCTCTTTTTACACCACCTACATAAAAGCCTTCATAACAGCGTACTTTTTCGTTTTGATCAAGGGTACCTTCTTGAAGGGCAGCAAGCGCATTTAAGACTTTGAAAGGAGAACCAGGAGAGGGTTCGGCTAGTATTGAACGGTCCCAAGTAGGTTTAGAAATGGAGTCGTAATGTAATTTGGTATAATTTTTTGACCTTTTTCGTCCTACAAGAAGTGATGGGTCATAGGTTGGTCCACTGACCATACTCAAAATTTCTCCTGTTTTGGGTTCTAGAGCAACGATTCCTCCTCTTTTCCCGTTCATAAGCTTTTCAGCATACTCTTGGAGTTCTTTATCTATGGTGATATTAATATCAAGCCCTATTCTCGCGAGGGTATCATATGTGCCGTTTTCATAGGGGCCTATTTCTCTGTTGAAACGGTCTTTTTGAATGTATTTTACTCCTTTACTCCCTTTCAGGAATTTCTCATATTGTTTTTCGATTCCTGTGCGACCTATATTTTCACCTTGAATATAATAAGCGTTCTTATTGATATCCTCTTGATTGACTTCTGAGATGTATCCAAGTACATTCGCTCCAGCTTCGGTATAGTAATCTCTCAATGATTTCGCACGAACGAAAAAACCAGAGAAACGCCTCATTTTTTCTTGAAAAACGGCATATTCATTTTTGGATAAATTCGACAGTACGACAGAAGGTAATCGAGTAGAGTATCGCTTCGCTCTCGCCAAGGTTTTGTCAAGTTGTTTTTTGCTAATATTGAGCATTTGACAGAAGGCCAAAGTATCTAAATTTTTGATGTCACGGGGTATGACCATTATGTCATAGGCCGGTTGATTGGCTACGAGTAATTGGTTATTTCTGTCATAGATAAAACCGCGCTCCGGATAGGTTTTTTCAACTTTGATGGCCAGGTTGTCCATCATTTGTTTGCTCTTGTCGTATTTGATGATTTGTAAATACCCTAATCTAAAAATAAAGGTGAGGCCTATGAGCGTGGTGAGTATATTAAAAACAAATCGTTGCATTTAGATATTCCTAGGTATTATAAAAGTGATAATTAAACTAATTCCGAAACTTAAAAATGTAGTAAGCACTGTTTTGTTAAAAATAAGTAAGATGTGTTTAAAATTGAATATTTCTAGGATGAAAAATAAAAATGCTTCGAGGGACAACAGTATGAATAAAAAGCTAAGTCTTTGCGCTCTAGAAGTACCTTGGAAATGATTGTTTTGAAATTCAATATTATTTCCAAAGCAAAATTTTAAAATACTCGGACGTAAATAGGCTATTGTACTTAATGAAAATGCGTGAAATGCCACTGTATCGGTGAATATATCGATGACGAGTCCAAGAAAAAAGGCCACTACCATCATGATATTCTTTGGAATATACATCGGAAACCAAAATAGAAAAAGTGCAGGAATGAAAGGGATGTATTGTCCCAAAACAATGAGGTTATTTAGAATTAATACTTGAACAAATATTAATCCAATAAAACGTAAGGCGAGATTTCCTAGATCATTGGTGATCATTCAATAGCGGTTTTAGACTGAAGCGTACTGATTTCATTTTTGTTTTTATTGTTAATTAATTTAACGTAATTAAGGTTGGCTAAATCATTACTCAACTTAACTTTTATCTCATAAAAACTTTGATTATTTGGAATGTTGTAATCTACTACAGTTCCAATTAAAATTTCTTCAGGAAAAATATTGGACATTCCTCCTGTGACAATGGTATCACCTATCGCAACAGCTGCATTTTTAGGAACGTCAAATAAATTGAATAAGGTATAGTCTATTCCATCCCAACTTAGAAAACCAAAGTGATCTGAATTTTTGAGTTTGGCATTGATTTGCACATCGGCATGCGCTACCGAAGCTATAGTTGCATATTGTGCGGATACTTCGTCTACTACCCCAACAATTCCATCTTCATTAATAACGCCCATATCTGCTGTCACTTCATCATTGGCACCTATATCGATGGTAAGGTAGTTTCTGTAACGACTAATGCTGTTTTTGATAATTTTTGCTGAGTAATACTTGAATTGATTTTCGCCAAATGCTGTATTTAATGCAGCCCGATTTAACTGCTGAATGGAACTTTTTAATTGTTCCAACTCGTTTTTTAACGCAATGTTTTCTTCGTTTAATACGTTGTTAACCTTTTTTAAATCAAAATAGGTAGAGGCTTCGCTGCTCCATTGTTGCAACCCACTGCTAAGTGCATTAGCTGAGTTTAAGTATTGTCTTTTGTGATAAGAGTGAGAATTGATACTTAGCGTCAAACTTATCAATAGTAGCAGAAGGTAGAGAAGTTCTACTTGTCTTTTAAATAAGAATGAAATGATTTGCTGCATATCACAGATTCAACGTATTATCTCACTAAAATATTTTTAAAGATTTCTAAATTTTTAAGGGCAATACCTGTTCCCCTCACTACTGCTCGTAGCGGATCTTCTGAAATATAAACAGGTAAATCTGTTTTGTTTGAAAGTCTCGTATCTAGTCCTCTGAGTAAGGCCCCTCCACCTGCTAAGTATATTCCTGAATTGTAAATGTCAGATGCGAGTTCTGGAGGAGTTTGAGAAAGTGTTTCCATAACCGCGTCTTCAATTCGAATGATACTCTTATCTAAGGCTTTTGCTACGTCTTTGTGTGTCATTAGCACAGACTTAGGCTTTCCAGTTAAAAGATCTCTCCCTTGAATCTCCATCTCATTTGGTGGATTTTCTAGGTCGTCAAGTGCTGAGCCACATTCAATTTTTATTTTTTCACCTGTACTCTCACCGATAAAGAGGTTAAACTGAGTACGCATGTAATTCACGATATCGTTGGTGAAAACGTCTCCAGCAATTTTAACTGAACGGTCACAAACAATGCCCCCTAATGCAATTACTGCTATTTCCGTGGTTCCTCCCCCAATATCAACAATCATATTTCCTTTTGGTTCCATGATGTCTAAACCAATACCGATAGCGGCTGCCATGGGTTCGTGAATTAAGTGTACTTCTTTACCATTAACTCGTTCGGCAGATTCTTTAACGGCGCGCATTTCTACTTCAGTTATACCTGAAGGAATACAAATTACCATGCGAAGTGAAGGTGGAAACAACTTTTTCTTTAATGCTGGAATGGCCTTGATCAGCATACTGATCATTTTTTCAGATGCGTCAAAGTCTGCAATCACCCCGTCTTTAAGTGGACGAATGGTTTTGATGTTTTCATGCGTTTTTCCTTGCATCATGTTGGCCTCTCGACCTACAGCAATAATTTTACCGGAAGTACGATCACGGGCTACGATAGAAGGAGAGTCCACAACAACCTTGTCGTTGTGTATTATGAGGGTATTGGCCGTTCCAAGGTCAATAGCGATTTCTTCGGTTAGGAAATCAAGAAATGCCATATCAAATAAGGGGTTTTAATTTAAAGTATCTACTACTCTTGTAAAAGTAAGATTTTTAGTGTTTAAAATGACGAATTCCAGTCATTAACATTGACATTTTTGCATTATTGCAAAAATTTATACTCAACTCGTCTTTGATCGATCCACCAGGTTGTATTACGGAAGAGATTTTTTCATTGTGGGCAATTTCTACGCAGTCTGGAAAAGGAAAAAAGGCATCACTAGCCATCACCGCTCCTTCGAGTTCAAATTTGAATGCTTTTGCTTTCTGTATCGCCTGTCGAAGTGCGTCGACACGAGAGGTTTGTCCTGTTCCTGAGGCAATAAGTTGACGGTTTTTGGCCAAGACTATAGTATTACTCTTGGTGTGTTTACAAATTTTTGCTGCAAATAGTAAATCGTCAATTTCACGTTGACTTGGGCTGATTGTCGTCACGGTCTTTAATTGGTCTTGAGTTTCGGTAAGACTGTCTTGCTGTTGCCATAAGAAACCGTTCAGTGCTGTTCTGACTTGCGTTTTAGGTATATTCCAATTTTTTTGGACAAGTAATATGCGATTCTTTTTTTCTTGGAGTTTGGCTTGTGCTTCAGCATCAAATTCTGGCGCAATGACGACTTCACAAAATAGGCTTGATATTTCTTCTGCTGTTTTTAAATCGATACAAGAATTGGTAATTAAGATACCGCCAAAAGCAGAAATAGGATCACCTGCAAGGGCGTCTAAGTAGGCTTGATGAAGATTTTCTCTAGTGGCCAATCCACAGGCGTTATTGTGTTTTAGAATGGCAAATGTGGGAGAGTCATTTTTAAACTCTCGCATAAGTTGAACGGCAGCATCGACATCAAGTAAGTTGTTATAAGAAAGCGCTTTTCCGTGAAGCTGATCAAACAAGCCGTTGAAGTCTCCAAAAAACGTTCCTTTTTGATGTGGATTTTCTCCGTATCTAAGGCTCATGTGTTGTTGCTCGCTCAATTTTAATACAGGATTTGATTCTTCAATCTGTCCTGCGAAATAATTAAATATAGCCGTGTCGTAATGAGACGAAAGTTGAAATGAAGCCGCTGCAAAACCCTGCCTTTCTTCCAAGCTGGTTTTGGCATCTTTAGTATTTAAGATTTCTATAAGTCCTGTGTATTGGTCTTGTGAGGAAATACAGAGCACATCTTTGTAATTCTTTGCCGCCGCTCTAATCAATGAAATCCCACCAATATCTATTTTTTCAATGATATCTGTATGACTTTGACCTGAAGCTACTGTTTTTTCGAAAGGGTAAAGATCTACGATGATTAAATCAAGTTGTGGAATGTCGTAATTGCTGCATTCCTC
The DNA here is from genome assembly GCA_002691685.1 of Flavobacteriaceae bacterium. Classification (GTDB taxonomy): domain Bacteria; phylum Bacteroidota; class Bacteroidia; order Flavobacteriales; family Flavobacteriaceae; genus UBA3478. The sequence goes on from NZIQ01000067.1 coordinate 14,289, forward strand.
TTGATCAGAACTTACGTCTTGGCGATTTAAAATACCACCAAAGACTTTGGGGTGAAGTGTTTTTACTCTACCGCCTAAAATAGAAGGGTATGCTGTTAAATCTTCAATGGGAATAACATCGACTCCACGATCTTTTATGAATTTTTCTGTTCCACCTGTAGAGTATATGCGAACGCCTAGTTCCTTCAGTTTATGAACAATAGGTGCAAGCCCTTCTTTGTGAAATACTGAAATTAGGGCGTTTTGTATTTTTTTTTCCAAAACGAGTTGATTTTAAGAGGGCAAAATTAGATGTTTTTGAGGCTAAGCCAAAATGCCTGCTACCATTCTGTTAACAAGTTCGAGAAATTGTTCATCTTTTTTGTTAAAAGCATTTATGGTGTTTGAATCGATATCAATTTGACCTATGTTTTTACCTTCTACAAANANNGGTACTACGATTTCACTTTTGACATTNATGCTNCATGCGATATAATTGTCTTGNGCNTGAACATCTGGAACAANAAANTTGTTATNGCTTTCNGCAACTTGNCCACANATTCCTTTTCCGAATGGAATAACNGTGTGATCAGTGGGTTCACCAGCAAATGNTNTTAGATGNAGNTCNGGNTTCTCTTNATGGTGAAAATAAAAGCCTACCCAATCGTAATGAGCTACNGAGGATTGAAGNAGTGCACAGATGTTTTCCAAGCGTTCTGNNACTGTTAGTTCTTCGTTNNNAGTTATTTNTTGTATTNCTNTTTCTAATTCTTCAAAATTTGCCATGNTNNACGAATTTAGGGTAAAATANNTTTAACCNAAAAAAGCCACCTACTTGAGGTGGCTTTTNTATTCAAGTTTCGATTTTATTACATCATTCCTGGCATTCCACCACCCATTGGAGGTCCTGCTGGAGGAGTNTCNTCNTTNATNTCGATTAATGCACATTCTGTGGTTAAGATCATACCTGATACTGAAGCGGCGTTTTCNATAGCGACACGAGTCACTTTTTTAGGATCGATAATTCCTGCCTCCATTAAATTCACATAGGTTTCTGATTTTGCATCGTAACCAAAGTCATTTTTACCTTCCATTACTTTGGCTACAACAACAGATCCTTCACCACCAGCGTTTTCAACAATTGTTCTCAAAGGAGCTTCAATTGCGCGTTCTACNATTTGTAAACCAGTGACCTCATCGGCNTTTGTTGTTTCNACACTAGAAAGGGCTNTTTTCGCTCGAACAAGAGCAACTCCACCTCCGGCAACAATNCCTTCTTCTACAGCTGCACGCGTGGCGTGAAGTGCATCGTCAACACGATCTTTTTTCTCTTTCATCTCTACTTCTGAAGCTGCACCTACATAAAGTACTGCAACACCGCCAGCTAATTTTGCCAAACGCTCTTGAAGTTTTTCTTTATCGTAATCTGAGGTAGTTGTTTCGATTTGAGATTTGATTTGACTCACACGAGCAGTGATATCGTCTCCTGCACCTGCACCATTGACAATGGTTGTGTTGTCTTTATCGATAGATACTTTTTCGCAAGTTCCGAGCATGTCGATTGTAGCATTTTCAAGAGTAAATCCTCTTTCTTCAGCAATGACTGTGCCTCCAGTAAGAATTGCAATATCTTCAAGCATTGCTTTACGACGATCTCCAAACCCAGGAGCTTTCACGGCTGCAATTTTTAAAGAACCTCGAAGTTTGTTTACCACAAGTGTAGCTAGAGCTTCACCGTCTACGTCTTCTGCAATAATTAAAAGAGGTTTTCCTGATTGAGCAACAGGTTCAAGTACAGGTAAAAGATCTTTCATTGCTGAAATCTTTTTATCAAAAAGTAAAATGTAAGGGCTGTCTAATTCTGTTGTCATTTTTTCAGAATCAGTAACGAAGTAAGGAGACAGATATCCTCTATCAAATTGCATTCCCTCTACTACGTCCACATAAGTGTCCATTCCTTTTGCCTCTTCAACAGTAATTACACCTTCTTTACCAACCTTTTCAAAAGCTTGGGCAATCAGATCACCGATTGTTTCATCATTATTCGCAGAAACTGCAGCAACCTGCTTGATTTTTTCAATAGCATCTCCAACCGTTTGAGATTGTTTTTCAAGGTCTCCAACAATAGCGTCTACTGCTTTTTCGATTCCTCTTTTAAGGTCCATCGGATTTGCGCCAGCTGCTACATTTTTCAATCCTTCTTTAACAATGGCTTGTGCCAAAACAGTTGCGGTTGTCGTACCGTCTCCTGCTAAATCGTTGGTTTTAGAAGCAACCTCTTTAACCATCTGAGCACCCATGTTTTCAAGTGCATCTTCAAGCTCGATTTCTTTTGCCACACTGACACCGTCTTTTGTAACTGAAGGTCCACCGAATGCCTTGCTGATGATTACATTTCTTCCTTTTGGTCCAAGAGTTACTTTAACTGCGTTTGCCAAGGCATCTACACCTCTTTTCAGACCGTCTCTTGCTTCAATGTCAAATTTTATATCTTTTGCCATGATTTTATTCTTTTAAATTTTTTTAATTAAACTATTGCTAAGATGTCACTCTCGCGCATGATGAGGTAATCATTGCCATCGAGTTTTAACTCTGTTCCAGCGTATTTTCCATAGAGCACTTGGTCTCCTACAGAAACAGTCATTGATTCATCTTTTGTCCCAGGTCCAACAGCTACCACAGTTCCTTTTTGTGGTTTTTCTTTAGCTGTATCTGGTATAATAATTCCAGAGGCAGTTGTGGTTTCAGCCTCCATAGGTTCAACTAGAACTCTGTCTGCTAAAGGTTTAATTGTAACGTTTGCCATATTATGTTCATTTTAATTTGTTGCTCTAGGGTCATAAATTGTGCCAATTTAAAAAAACTGACATTAGGGGTAAAAAAAATGCCAGCTTGTCATAAGCTGGCATTTTTTTTATGTTTTCTGTGTTTATTCCTGTGGATCGTCTCCAGCTGGGATTGCAGGCAATTCTTCTGGAACAACTTCTTCTGGAACCAATTCAAAGCTTTCGTCCGATGAATCGAGCAAACGAGAATCACCTTCTCCGAAACTACCCTTAAGTGATACATTGGATAAAAGAATAAGCACTACAAGAATTGTGGCCAAAGTCCAAGTACTTTTGTCTAAGAAATTATTGGTGTTTTGCACTCCACCAACGACTTGAGTACCTTCTCCTCCAAAGGCTGAAGATAAACCCCCTCCTTTTGGATTCTGTACCATGACAACTAACATTAATAAAAGTGATACAATCACTATTAATACCATAAATATTGAAAATGTACTCATTCTGTGTCTTTTTGATGATCAATAAGCCTTTGTGCTTCTTGAATTTGGATGGCAAAGAAACTACTTTTTTCTGGAAATTTCAAAATTAAGCTCTTATAGGCCTCAATTGCCTTTTTGAATTGCTTTTGACTCATGTAGAGTTGTGCCATAGTCTCTGTTATCAAATTGTTGTCTTCGATGGAGCTCGCAGCATCGATATCGATTTCTTTGATTTTGTCTGAAGGCACTATTTTTGGGTTTCGTTCTAAAAAAGCATCTAAAAGCGCATATTTCCGTCCCTGCTCTTCTGTTTCTAATTCATTAGATGTGTTTGTACTGTTTTTTGAGCTTTGCTGAATCCATTCAAAGTAATTCAGCTGCTCCTTTTGGGTTTGCTTTGTAGTATTTTCTTTTTGTTGAACGTCATTGCTTTGGGAGACTGCACTATCTATTTCTGTTTTAGCTTCAAAGTCTTGATTTTCTTCATGATACTCTTCTGCATTGTCAGCTTCTATTTCAGACAGAATAGTTTCATTTTTCACTTCTTCAGAGCTTTCTTCTTTTTTGTCAAAACTTATCTCGCTTATGATGACTTCTAATCTTCTAATTTTGGCGTTAATGTCTTCATCGTCGTTTTCTTCATCGTTATCAAGTTCATTATTGAATTGATTTTCGTCTTCAATAAAGTGTGACTCATCAATCGTTTGTACATGCTCTTCAACTGACGCTTTCACTTCTTCTTCGGTGGTTTGCTCAGAATCTTCGATGGTCATCTCAGATGGTATTTCAGTTAATTCTTGGGCAGGTAAAATTTCTTCAAGAATAGACTCGTTTTCAACAATCTCAAGTTTTTCTTCTCTTGTGTTGAAGGTATTTGTCACTTCTCCGAAACTAACATTCTGACCTGGAATTTCAATTGGAGTTATTTTTGTTTCTTCGACATCTTCTGTTTCTTCGCTAGAACTTAAATCATGTACTGATTCGTTTTGAAGCAGTTCATTTACAAAACTTTCTGAACTCTGCTCTTCTTTTTTTCTTTGCTCTGAAGTTAATTCAAGTGTATGATCTATTTGGTTCTCTGATGTACTAGTTGAGGTTCTGACTTGTTTAGGCTTTTCTTCTACTATTTCTTTTTCATTGATGTAATCAAATAGAAGCGATCTGTCATTTGTGCGAATTGCTGTTTTTTTTAGTGTAGCATCAAATGCTTCGTCTTTGTCTATATCTAGGCTTTTGAGGTAAAGTGCCCAAACGTTTTGCATGTAGGGGTAAGCTTTTATCAGTTTCTTTAAACCATTGATTTCAGCCGTATTTCTAGAGGCTTTTTTATTTTGCAATATGGATAAAAACTGTTCCTTATTCATCATTACCAATCAGCCAGTGAGGCGTTAAAAATATCTTGTGTCAAACGTTCAAAAAGGGCCGCATGTGCTTCGGACTTGACTGATTCTAGCAATTGTGAGGCTGGAAAGTCATAAAAAAAGTTAAAACGGCGTTCGAAATCTACATCTTCTTTAGTCGTATTGTAAAAACGAACGTTAACAGTCATGCTTAATCGATTTTGTGCTGCAGTCTGATTCGCTGTGGCGGTCATCGGAGCTACGCGATATTCTGTAATTTCCCCTTCATAAATTAAATCCCCATTAGTGTTGGTCAAATCTAGTGAAGTCAATCCCAAAATCAAATCTTGTAGCGAAAGGGTGAAATCTCGATCTAAACCTGGTTCTATGGTTGATCCTGGGCTTTGATCTGCGTAGTTCTGAAAGAAATTGACTTGAAAACTCGTAGCTGTTCCGGTGCTCGCTCCAGAAAAATTATAACTCACTTTTAATCCACATGCTGAGAGCAAAAAAGCGAAGGCGTAAAAACAGTAATGTCTTATTTTTTTGGTCATTGCTCAGAGATCGTATTGTTTAATTTTACGGTAAAGGGTTCGCTCCGAGATACCTAATTCTTGGGCAGCTGCCTTTCGTTTTCCTCTATTGCGTTCAAGTGATTTTCTAATCAGTTCAATTTCGGTGTCGTGTAAAGATAGGGTTTCTTCTTCTGCGATATCTTCTGCATAATCGTAAGGATCATTTTCAAGCTTGTTTTGGGGCATTTCCAACAAAGCAGTTTTGATGGGATTGCCGAGCTTGTGTTCACTTGGCTTTGACATTTGATTGGCAATCAAAATTTCATCTGTCTCTACGGGATCTGTTTCATTCGTGTTGTGCATGGTTGCCACAATTCGCTTCAAATCGGTAACGTCTTTTTTGAGATCGTGCAAGTATTTGTACATAATTTGACGCTCGTGCATGAAATCTGATGTCTGTTCAGAGTTATTGTTGACTATGGCTGGAAGTCTATTAGCCACTCTATTTGGTAAATAGTGATGAAGGGTAGTGCCCTCTACCAAACGCTCTTTTTCTAAAACAGATAATTGTTCAGCTGTATTTCTCAATTGTCTAATATTACCTGGCCAATAATAGGACTGCAAAAGGTGGATGGCATTCTCATCTAACCTGATGGTTGGCATATTGTATTTTTTGGCAAAGTCAGATGCAAATTTTCGAAATAGTAAATGGATGTCTTCTTTGCGCTCTCTAAGCGTTGGAATTTCAATTTCTACCGTGGAGAGTCTATAGTAGAGGTCTTCTCTGAATTTATTTTTTGCTATAGCCTCTTGCATATTGACATTCGTCGCGGCCACGATTCGAACGTTCGTCTTTTGAACTGCTGAAGATCCTACTTTCAAAAACTCTCCATTTTCGAGGACCCTTAGTAATCGCACCTGGGTTGTCAGCGGTAATTCTCCGACCTCATCCAAAAAAATGGTACCACCATCAGCTTCTTCAAAATACCCTGATCGCGTTTGGGTCGCTCCGGTAAATGCGCCTTTTTCATGACCAAATAGTTCAGAATCTATGGTTCCTTCTGGAATAGCACCACAGTTCACAGCGATGTATTTACTGTGTTTTCGATGCGATAAGGCATGTATGATTTTTGGCACAACTTCTTTACCCACTCCACTTTCACCAGTGACCAAAACCGAAATGTCCGTTGGGCCTACTTGAACGGCTTTTTCTAGGGCACGATTTAGTTTTATATCGTTGCCAATGATTTCAAAACGCTGTTTTAAACTTTGTAATTGACTCATAGGCTTAATTGTTTTTACTGTATCCTACTGCATTTCCTTTGAGGGTGGCTGTGGTGCAATCTTCGATGTTAACCATGACATAATCACCTACTTTATAGGACTCTTTTGGAAAGACGACTACTGCATTTTGGCTGTTTCGCCCCATAAAAAAGTCCGCTGATTTTTTAGAATCCCCTTCAATGAGTACTTCTTCAGTCTTACCAATGTGCTTTTTCATTTCCAACAAACTGTGTTTTTGCTGCATATTGATGATTTCAGTAAGTCTGCTTTTTTTGGTTTCTAACGGAATGTCGTCTTCAAATTTTCGAGCTGCCATAGTGCCAGGACGCTCTGAATAAGCAAACATGAATCCAAAAGCGTATTGCACAGTTTCCATAAGTGAAAGGGTGTCCTGATGATCTTCTTCGGTCTCTGTTGGAAAGCCGGCAATCATATCTTGTGATATAGCGCAATCTGGAATGATATTTTTAATTTGTTCAATAAGGGTGATGTACTCAGCGCGAGTGTGAAGACGATTCATTTTCTTTAAGATTCGATCTGATCCACTTTGTACTGGCAGGTGAATATAATTGCAAATGTTCTCGTATTTCGCCATGGTATGAATTACGTCAAGTGTCATGTCTTGTGGATTCGAAGTCGAAAATCGAACTCTCATTTTTGGCTGAGCTAGCGCCACTTTTTCTAGTAGGTCTGAAAAACGAACTGCTGTGGCTTTTTGAAAATCACTGGCTTTTTCGAAGTCTTTTTTTAACCCTCCACCATACCACAAATAACTGTCTACATTTTGTCCAAGTAGTGTAACTTCTTTAAATCCTTTATCCCAAAGTTCTTTGATTTCTTCTACGATAGATTGGGGATCTCTACTTCGCTCTCTACCTCTAGTAAAGGGCACTACACAAAAGGTACACATGTTGTCGCAGCCACGTGTTATTGAAACGAAAGCCGTAACTCCATTTGAATTTAAGCGCACTGGAGCAATGTCTCCGTAAGTCTCTTCCTTAGAAAGTATGACATTGACTGCATCTCTTCCTTGTTCGACCTCTGCAATTAGATTTGGTAGGTCTTTGTAAGCGTCAGGTCCCACTACCATATCTACAATCTTTTCTTCTTCTAAAAATTTGTGTTTTAGTCGTTCAGCCATACAACCTAAGACACCAACTTTAAGATTGGGATTATTTCGTTTTAGGCTGTTGAATTTGTCTAAGCGGTTTCGTACGGTTTGTTCTGCTTTCTCCCGGATTGAACAGGTATTAACTAGAATTAAATCAGCTTGTTCGATTGCTGTTGTAGTTTGAAACCCTTCTTTTGACAAGATAGATGCGACAATTTCACTATCGGAGAAATTCATTTGACAACCGTAACTTTCGATAAACATTTTTTTTGTCTTCGAGCCAGCTTCATCGGTATGAAGTTCCAAAACCTCTCCGTTGTATTGATTGGGATTTTTATTCTCTTCTTGTAGCATTTATCTTAGAAATTGAGTTGTGCTGTATAATTTATGTTTGTAAAAAGCATTTACAATAGCCTGGCAAAGGTAAGAAATAATATAAAAAAATGACATTTTGTCAGTTTAACTTTGGTAACTTTTCTTTCGACTTGTAAGGCTTTCAGAATGGGGTAGGTGAGAAAAAAGTTTTAGTTCTTTTTTTTAATAAAATGCTTCTGATGCGCATTAGGAAACTGCTATTTTGTGCTGCTTTGGTCTTGATTTACAATTATTTAAATCATTGTTAATCAGTATTTTGATTAATTTTTAACGTTTTTCTTACCTTATATATAGCTGATGTTAGCTCAAAATGTTCCTATTTTTGTTTCATTAAAAGAATTCTATGGCTTCAAATTTGGTAATCGTGGAGTCGCCTGCAAAGGCGAAAACGATTGAGAAAATTCTCGGAAAAGATTTTAAGGTGGAGTCGAGCTATGGTCATATTGCTGACCTCCCAGAAAATGAAATGGGCATTGACATAGCACAAGATTTTCAGGTAAAATATACGGTAAGTGATCGCAGCAAACCTCAGGTAGCAAAATTAAAATCCCTTTCGAATAAAGCGGATACCATTTGGTTGGCAAGTGATGAAGATCGAGAGGGTGAGGCTATTTCTTGGCACCTTATGGAAACTTTAGAACTGGATGCTTCAAAGACAAAGCGAATCGTTTTTAATTCCATCACGAAAACAGCCATCGAAAAAGCGATTCAAAATCCCCGTTCAATCAATATTGACTTAGTCAATGCGCAACAGGCGAGAAGAGTGCTTGATCGTATTGTGGGGTATGAACTCTCCCCAGTACTGTGGAAAAAAATAAAACCGGGCTTATCTGCCGGTCGAGTGCAATCTGTTGCTGTTCGATTGATAGTTGAGCGGGAACGTGAAATACAAGACTTTAAAACCGAGGCAAGCTTTCGTATAAAGGCGATTTTCAGTACGGAGAAGGGTCAATCTTTTGAAGCTAAACTCGGTAAGACTTTTAAAACAGCCGAAGAAGCTGCAGCCTTTTTGAACGATTTGTCTTCAGCTCAATTTTCAATAGATACTTTAGAAAAAAAGCCCGCGAAACGATCCCCTTCGGCTCCTTTCACGACTTCTACTTTGCAGCAAGAAGCTTCTAGAAAACTCTATTTTCCTGTTCGAAAAACCATGCAGGTGGCACAAAGGCTTTATGAAGCAGGTTTAATCACCTACATGAGAACCGACAGTGTAAACCTTTCGTCAGAGGCAACTCAAGCAGCTGAAAAAGCAATTACGCATCAATTTGGGGCCAACTACGCAAAACAACGTCAGTTCAGTTCAAAAAGTAAGGGTGCACAAGAAGCACACGAAGCGATAAGGCCTACAAATTTTGAGCTGACCTCAATTGCAAAAGATAGAGATCAAGATCGTTTATACGAGCTTATTTATAAAAGGGCACTCGCCTCGCAAATGAGTGATGCACAATTAGAACGCACAAAGGTAAAAATAAAGAATACGGCTAATGATCAATATTTTACGGCTAATGGAGAGATTGTCACTTTTGACGGATTTCTAAAAGTATACCTTGAAAGTGTTGATGATGAAGATCTCAAAGAAGACAGCACCATATTACCTCCGCTTCAAAAAGAACAGCCGCTGCGATATAAGAGTATTACTGCTACTGAACGTTTTAGCAGGCCCCCTTACAGGTATTCAGAAGCGAGTTTGGTTAAAAAATTAGAAGAATTGGGTATTGGTAGACCTTCAACTTATGCTGCCACTATTTCGAGAATTATTGACAAGAAATACGTCGAAAAAGGGAGTATTGAAGGAAGGGAAAGAGCCTACTCACAATTGATTCTAAAAGAGGGTGTTGTCAATAGCAATGAACTCAAAGAAAATACAGGTTCTGACAAAGGTAAATTGGTGCCTACAGATATAGGTTTTGTAGTTAACGATTTTCTGGTTGACCATTTTGAACGCATATTAGATTATAATTTTACGGCTAAAGTTGAAGAAGATTTTGATGAAATTGCCGCAGGTTCTAAAGACTGGCAGCAATTAATGAAATCGTTTTATTCGGATTTCCATCCAGATGTAGAAAAGGTTGCTGCCAATGCAGATCGTGCAAGTGGAGAGCGATATCTCGGTGAAGACCCTAAATCTGGCCGTCAAGTTATTGTGCGCCTTGGGCGATACGGAGCAATGGCACAAATCGGGAGCCCAGATGATGAGCAAACCCCAGTGTACGCAAGTTTGCTGCCACACCAATCTATTACAAATATAAGTTTCGAAGAGGCACTTGATTTATTCAAACTCCCTCGTAAACTAGGGGTTTACAAAGGAGAGGAAGTAGAAGCAAATGTGGGTCGATTTGGACCTTATGTGCGCTATGGTAAAAAGTTTGTTTCACTTATGGCATCAGATGATGTGTTTAGTGTTGATATGGACCGAGCGTCTGAGCTTATCGAAGAAAAAGAGCGCGCTGATGCGCCTATATATTCTTATGAAGGTATGGATGTTACCAAAGGTAAAGGACGATTTGGTCCCTTTATCAAATGGAATGGATTATTCATCAATGTCAACAAGAAATATGATTTTGATCATTTGAGTGAAAGTGACATTGTTGCGCTCATTGAAGATAAAAAGAAGAAAGAAGCAGAAAAAGTAGTTTGCAATTGGCCAGAGGAGGATATTCGAATTGAAAAAGCGCGTTGGGGAAGGCACAATATTATACACAAAAAAATAAAGGTAGAACTGCTTAAAGATGTTGA
>NZIQ01000068.1 GCA_002691685.1 Flavobacteriaceae bacterium
CCTATATTTCCCCAGAGTATCAGCAAAAACCAATGCCCTTATTTTTGTTGTGGAAGGGTATTATTCACACTACTCTGATGTATCCGAATCACAAATACCTCATGGGTGGAGTCAGTATAAGCAATCAGTTTTCAAACTTTTCCAAGTCTTTGATGATTGAATTTATGCGATCGCATTACTGGGATGCCTTTGTAGCGCAGTACATCCGTCCCAAAAAAGAATTCAAGGTGCGCTTAAACACTGAGGATAAGGAATTTATTTTTGACAGTACTAAGGCCGACCTCAACAAATTTGATCGTTTAATCGCGGAGGTAGAACCAGGAAATCTTCGCTTACCTGTTTTGATCAAAAAGTACATCAAACAAAATGCGAGGGTAGTCGCCTTTAACGTAGATCCTTTATTCAACAATGCGGTAGACGGATTGATGTATATCAAGGTGTCAGATATTCCTAAGGAAACGGTTCGCCCCGTAATGGAAGAATTTCAGAAAAAGGTAGAGCAGCTCTCTAAGGAATTAGCAACATCCTGAGCCAGGAGCACAACTTTCTTGAACTGCGCTAGCTTGAATCTCTACTCCACACACATCTTTGGCCTTGCAATCAGAGGCGACTTCTCCCAATTGTAGAATCAGTTTTTGCTCTGTTGCAACCATCGCTGAAATTTTTTGATTAGCAGTGTGAAAACGAGCATTTCCGTATTCTATTTTTAGTGTGGCCTGGGGGTCAAAATACTGCACCTCTTGAACCCTTTTCAAAATCTGTATGGCTTTGGTGACACGCATTTTTCTCTTTTCTCGATTGGGATTAGGATCTTCCCAAAGTTGAATGATGACCTCAGTCCACTGGTGTTGCTTACCACCACAGTCTACACTTTGAATCTTGCAATTTTTGACCTCGGTGATGTGAAAATCAATTTCTGCATAGGTGTTTGGATAATATTCAACACTTAATATCTTTCCTCTGTTGAGCTCTAATTGAGCTAAAAAATGTTCTAAAGTCATATCGTTTCAAATTCATCGTAAAATTACGATGAATAGCTTTATTTTCAAAAGTGTAAATTCGTAAATCCTAATTAATTTTTGATGTTTTACACCTTTGTAAAATATTTTAATACTCTAACCCTCTTTTGTTATTACAAAAAAATCAATAGGGTTAATTACAAGCTAAAACCCAAAGGTAAAGGGGTGTTGTATTTAGCTAATCATCAAAATGCACTCTTAGATGTTTTGATCATAGCCACTCGAATAAAAGAACCCATTTATTTTTTGACTAGGGGAGATGTTTTTGCCAATGCATTATTGAGAAGGATTTTCGGAACCCTCAATATGATTCCGATTTATCGCGTTCGCGACGGAAGAACGCAATTGGCTTTGAACGATGCCATTTTTGAAAAAACAGCACAACTCTTGCATGAAGGTAAATCAGTACTCATTTTTCCAGAAGCCAGTCACAGTTTAGATAAACGAATTCGGAACATAAGTAAAGGGTTTACACGTATTTTGAACGCACACGCGCAGCTCGAGCGAAGTGAGCCTATAGCAGCCTGTTTAATCGGAGTCAATTATCACGCACCACAAGAATTAGGTGATCAAATGAGCCTTCATTTTTCAGACTATATCAATTTACCTCACAAGGTATTGGGTGCTGAGCAAACTCAAGAATTAGTTCAAGGTTTTACAAAAACCTTTAAAACCTTATCTCTTCATTTAGAGCCCAAAACATATGTGCGAGATTTTCAGTATTTACAAGATGTACAAGTCGATTTATCTGATCTTGAACAGGTTCGAAATGTCTTAAATCAAACATCAGAAAGACCTAAAGAAAAGTCAAATTCTCAGTTACAAAAAGGAATTCATAAATTGTGGTTTGCCCTGCCGTTGATACTCTACAAGTTGACCTTTGATAAGCTTGTCGATGAAGCCGAATTCGAAGGAACCTTTCGTTATGGTTTTATGGTACTTTTCTTTAGCCTTCTTTTTATTCTTTGTGCTTGCCTCCATAATCCCATAGTGCTTATAGGGTTAACACTTTACGTGTTTATGGGTGTAATGCTAATCAAAAAATGGAGTCTTTTTCCTTAAGGGCTAGAACCAAGATTTATGCCCTACCACATAAGTGTTGTGAAATTCCTCATCTGATTTAGTGAGGTATACAATCCCTTCGATAAAGCCAATTACTGATGGAATCCATACAAAGGCTACTCCGATTACAAGGCAAGATAAAATAGAACCTGCCAATGTAATTCCTAACAAGATGAGTCCTTCTCGTGTATAATTTAAAACGAACTTATGGATTCCTAATCCACCAAAAAAGATTCCTGTTATTCCTGCGATGATTCTTTTGCCATCCATAAAAGTGTAAGATTAAAGATTGAGTTAAATACAAATTTAGAGTATTCCACTAAAAATTAATCACAATATAAATCTCGAATCTTTTCAGTAATGGTTTTGGCAAGCTTTCTATGACTCTCCACACTCCATCCAGCGACATGAGGACTTAAAATAACCCGATTTGACTGCAGAAGTGTAGTGAAGGCTTCTGGAAGATTTTCTTGTTCAAAAAAGTCCTCAAAAGATTTTTTTTCGAATTCCAAAACATCTAATCCCGCTGCTAATACATGGTTTGAATTCAAGGCGCTAATTAAATCTGCAGTAACTATGGCAGAGCCTCTCCCGGTATTGATGAGCCAAATAGGGTGTTTAAACTGCTTGATAAAGCTCAAATTGCACAGACCTTGTGTCAAGTCTGTATGAGGCAAATGCAAACTAAGAATCTCAACTTTTTCAAAAAATTCAACCATTTCAACTTGTCGAGCGTAATCATCTCCAACATTGGCCTTGATGTCATAGCACAAAATCTCTAGGTCGAAACCTCTGAGTTTTCGAGCAAATTGTTTACCCATATGACCGTAACCGATGATACCAACTGTTTTTCCATCGAGCTCTACACCTCGATTGCCTTCGCGATCCCAGCGACCAGTTCGAATCTCATTATCAGCCTTATTGAGTTTATTCAGTAGATTTAATAAAAGGCCTAAGGTGTGCTCTCCAACTGCATTTCGATTCCCTTCAGGCGCAGCTATGCAGTGTATGCCTTGTTGCTTAGCAAAGTCGAGGTCTATGTTTTCTGCACCTGCACCTACACGTCCAATGAATTTCAGATTTTTGGCAGCCGATAACACACTTTGATCAATGGGGATTCTGCTTCGAACAATAAGTCCTTGGTAGATTGAAATCTTGTCGATTAATTCTTGTTTTGAACAGTCAAAATCAAAATGATTTTCAAACCCCTGCGCGGCTAAATCTTCGTGAAGAACAGAATGGTTTTCATCGATATGCAAGACTTTTCTGCTCAAATTCCCAAAATGAGTTTTGCAATCCAGAAGTAGATTAAAATACCAAAGATATCGTTACACGTGGTGATAAAAGGTCCTGTGGCAAGAGCAGGGTCTATTTTGTTTTTGTGCAAAAACATAGGAGTAAAGGTTCCGATAATCCCGGCAATAATTATGACGACAATAAGTGAAATAGAAATCGCAAGAGCACTAGCGAGACTTCCTTTCCAAATCCAAGTGCAAGCAAAAAGTAAAACAGCTAGAATGATACCATTGAAAAGTGCGAGCAACATTTCTTTGAGGACACGGGGAAGAATACCTCCTTTGATGTCGTCATTGGCCAAACCTTGAACGATTATCGCACTAGATTGCACACCAACATTTCCTGCCATTGCAGCAATTAATGGCGTAAAGAAAAAGAGTAAGGCGTGTTTTGTGAGAATATCTTCAAAGCCACCCATTATAACTGCTGCACCTAGACCTCCCAAGAGTCCGACAATCAACCATGGTAATCTCGCCTTAGTGAGTTCTAAAATACTGTCGCTAGCTTCAACGTCTTGGGTAATACCTGCCATTTGCTGATAATCTTTATCGGCTTCTTCTTTGATAACGTCTACAATATCGTCAATGGTAATACGACCTACAAGTCTGCGCATTTCATCAACCACGGGTATGGCCTCCAAATCGTATTTGGCCATGATTTTTGCCACCTCTTCTGAATCTTCGTTGACCTCTACGTAATCTACCTTTTTAATATAAACGTCTTTGATGTGTGCCTTGTCTGGAGCCATCAAGAGATCTTTTAAGGATAGACGACCTTTAAGGGTGTTGTCGTCGTCAACCACATAAATTGAATGTACTCGAGTGACTTGACCAGCTTGTGCTCTCATTTCTCGAACGCAGTTATTGATGCTCCAATTTTCATTGACCCGAATCAATTCTTTAGCCATTAATCCACCTGCAGTATCTTCATCGTATCGAAGAAGCTCAACAATTTCTGCGGCATGTTCTCTATCATTCAGATTTGAGATGACTTCTTTGGCAATCTCCTCGTCAAGTTCCGTAATGATATCTACTGCATCATCGGTATCGAGTTCTGCAATTTCTGCAGCAATTTCTTCTGAGGTCAATTTAGCCAGAATATCTTCTCTTAAATCTTCATCGAGTTCTGTAAAAACATCTGCGGTTTTTTCCGAAGGAAAAAGCTTGACCAGATAGGTAGCCTCTTGCGGATTGAGCTCATTGATGACTTCTGCTAAATCTGCATAATGCAAATCAGCGGTGCGCTTCAATAACATTTTTTTGTTCTTGGAGTTAATGGCCGATTGAATCTCGGTTAGAAATTCAGATGTTAATTTAAACGGTGTCATTTGCAATGGCTTGGGTCAATTCCACAAACTCTCTTACGCTGAGTTGTTCAGGTCTGGCGGTAAAGATACGTTCTTCTGATAGAATTGGACTTATACCAAAGGATTTCAGGCTGTTTCGCAGGGTTTTACGTCTTTGATTAAAAGCTGTTTTTACCACAGAAAAGAATAGCCTTTCATCGACCCCAAGCTCATAATTTTCTTTGCGTTTTAAACGGATAACTCCGGACTGCACCTTAGGGGGGGGATCAAAAACTTGAGGATGCACCGTGAATAAATAATCACATTCGTAAAATGCTTGTGTCAAAACACTGAGTATGCCATAAGTTTTACTTCCAGGTTTCTCGCAAATTCGCTTAGCCACTTCTTTTTGAAACATACCACTGAATTCGGGAATACTAGAACGAAATTCTAAAACTTTAAATACGATTTGACTGGAGATATTATAGGGAAAATTCCCAGTAATTGCCCAAGGCATTTCTCCCAATAATTCCTTCAAATTAAGCCTTAAAAAATCACCTTCTAAAATGCGAAGATTCTCAGCCTGCATGTTTTTTTGAAGGTATGCGATAGACTCTTTGTCGATGTCTAATGCTATAATTTGTTGTTTACGCTCAATAAGGTATTTGGTGAGCACACCCATACCGGGACCGATTTCTAAAATATGGTCATATGAAGTTTCACTTAAGGTCTCTGCAATTTTTTGAGCGATGTTTTCATCTTTTAAAAAGTGCTGTCCGTAGTGTTTTTTGGCACTGACCTTGTCACTTTTTTTATTGAAACGCTTCATTATGAGCTAAGGTGTTCAATTTGTTCTAAGGTTGTTTTGAAAAGAAGCACCTGATCACCGAAGCCCTCTGCTACCATTTGGTCAAAACCTTGGGCGTGCTCTTCTAAAAACGACAGTAATCTTTCTTGTGAGCTGGTCGTGCACTGAATTGAAAAAGAAGGAGCTTCGTTTAAAGGTGCATATATCTTACAATATTTGACGTCTGTAAAAAAGTTTGTTTTCATCAAACCTTCTAAAAACGACGGAGTGAATGTTTGCCAAGAGTTGAGTTGACTAGGTTCTACGACTGCTGTTATATTGTAGATGATCATTTTTTAATGAAGAATTAATCGATACGATCAAAGCCTGTGTAGGTTTGAAGTACTTTAGGAATAGCAATCCCTTCTACACTTTGATTGTTTTCTAAAAGCGCAGCTAAAACACGGGGTAGGGCCAATGCACTTCCGTTTAAGGTATGGCACAACTGCTTTTTACCTTCTTTGTTTTTGTATCTCAACTTTAAACGATTCGCTTGAAAAGTTTCAAAGTTCGAGACCGAAGAAATTTCTAACCAGCGCTGCTGGGCTGCCGACCAAACCTCAAAATCATAGGTTAGGGCAGAGGTGAACCCTAAATCGCCACCGCAAAGCCTGAGTATACGGTAAGGGAGTTCAAGTTCTGCCAAAATACCTTTGACATGTTCGACCATTTCTTCGAGGGCTTGATACGAATTCTCTTGCGTTTCTACGCGAACGATTTCCACTTTATCAAATTGATGTAATCTATTTAGTCCTCTAACATGGGCCCCATAACTTCCGGCTTCTCTTCGAAAGCAAGGCGTGTAACCCGTATATTTTATGGGTAGCTCCTCTGCGTTTAGAAGTTCGTCTCTAAGCAAATTGGTAATCGGTACTTCAGCAGTAGGAATGAGGTATAAATCATCATTGCCAACATGGTACATTTGACCCTCTTTGTCAGGAAGTTGACCTGTGCCGTATCCCGAAGCCTCGTTGACCAAATGAGGAACTTGAGTCTCTCGATATCCCGCAGCGGTATTTTTATCTAAAAAGTAGCTGATTAAGGCGCGTTGTAATCGGGCACCTCTGCCCGTATATACCGGAAATCCTGCTCCAGATATCTTTACGCCCAATTCAAAATCTATGAGTTCGTATTTTTTAGCGAGTTCCCAGTGTGGCTGTGCCTTGTCGTCAAGTATTGTCGGTTTAGCTTCTTCAAAAACAACTTGGTTATCGCTATCGTCTTGACCTTTTGGAACATCCTTATGGGGAATATTTGGTATTTGATACAAAAACTCTTGAAGCGCAGCTTGTTTTTCGTTCAGTTGCTCTTGTAATTTTTTACTCGCTTCTTTGAGTGCTGCAGTTTGTACTTTTAGGGTATTGGCTTCTTCTGCTTTACCAGTTTTAAAAAGCATTCCTATTTCTTTGGCGATTTGATTGGATTTTGCCAAACATTCATCCAGCTCGGTTTGAATACCTCTTCTACTTGCGTCAAGTGTGACGATGGCATCAAGTTGCTCTTGCGCATCAACACCTCTTTTTTGAAGGGCATCAACATAATGTTCCTTGTGTTGTCTTATGTTTTGAAGTTCTAACATGCCGCAGAAATTTTGACAAAAGTAAAACCTTAATTTTAGTTTGAAAGCGGTTTAGGTAAAATCCATGAATTATGCCCAAAATAATTCCAGGTTGTATTTGCCAAATCTACGTTTGGATCAATAAACTCGGAAGAAGGTCCTCTATTGACACTGACCCTTGACTTCACATGTATCGCTACTTGTTTACCTCTCTCCTTGTATTCTTCTTTGAGTCGCTGACTAAATTGCCAAATGTAATCAGGGAGTGTACTTAACCGACTAATTTGTTTTGGAGTTAAGTATTGATTTAAATCTACTGTTTCTCTTCTACCTGTTTTGATATCGGTGACAAAAAATTGAATACTTCCCTGTCTTGTTCTGAGCATCATACGCCAGCTCAGGCGATGACCTTCCTCAGTCCAAAGCACATCCCCTTGAATAAAATGATGCCTGAGAGGCAGTGCTAATTGAATTACAAAGTGAATTAATAATAACAGGCTAACAAGCAAAGTATTATTGGGTTGAACGTTTTTATATTGCTGATTAAAATGACTGTAGATCCTTTTTGTTTTTGACCTAAGCCATAAGGGATCAATAAAAAACAACATAAATGCCAAAGACATATAGGGGAATATACCAATTTGAAAAACAATACTGTTGAAGAGGTGAAAGAAAAAAGAAAGTGCAATAGCTACGAATCTTGTGGGTTTATACAATAGCGCAGGAATGATAAATGCATCGTAAATAATCCCGAAATAGGCTACACTGTATTTGGTAAAGGGGTATTGCAATAAAGGACCAATAATCGGCATATTCTTTTTACTGCCTAGTAAAATATCTATAAAGCCGAGGTTTAACCAATCGTTGTAGAGCTTGGCAATGGAGGCGAATTCATAAACAATCAGTAATTGAAAGATGACAAAAAGCTTGATATAAGCGGGCATTTGATTTTTTCTGAATGTTCTGTTTTGTTTTACATCCAAAGAGACATCGCTATGCGCATCGCTCAGAGACATCGCAAAGGCGAGAATCATAAGTAAATAGTAGTGATTGTTGTAGGATGTTTTTTGCATCAAATAGACAGCACTCCACATTATGGCAAATAAAAAGCTGCTCAATCGAAAGCGATAGCCGAGTAAAATTCCCCATCCGCAAAGGCCCATAATAAAGAAGTAGATGTACATGCCATTACCAGCTAGAGGCTGTAAAAAATCAAAACCGATAAAATTAAAGGTGAATTCTGGATTCATCAGAGTGCTTTTAACCCATCCTGTAAGAAGGGCTCCCCAAGATTCTGCCACGACTAAAAGACCAAAGCAAATTCGAAAAAGAATAAGTCCGATATTATCTACAGGTCGAAATAAGTAGTAGTTAAGTCGTTTCAAAATGAGCTTGAATCTGTTGTTGATCAGTGATGATCTGGTGTTTTAAAGCTTCCATATTCTCGAATTTGTGTTCGTCTCGTATAAATTTAGAGAGGCTTACTTTCACCTCTTTTCCGTAGATGTCACGATTGAAATTAAAGAGATTAATTTCAATTTTAAGCTTAGACAAATCTGACTCTAAAATGGTAGGATTCACACCGATATTCATCATCCCTTCATGCCATTGTTCATCTACCAAGACGCGAACTGCATACACTCCGTTTTTTGGAATAAGTTTAAACGGATTTTCTAATTTCAGATTGGCTGTTGGAAAGCCAATTTGTTTGCCCAAAGCCTTTCCTTTGACAACTGTACCACTAAAGTGAAATTCATATCCCAAAAATTGATTAGCCTCTTCAATATGTCCATTAATTAAAGCCTTTCTAATTTTGGTAGAGCTCACTGTTATTTCTTTAATGGCCTGGGCTGAAATTTCAATCACCTCAAATTCAAATTCTTTGGCATAGGATCTTAAGTCATTGATGTCCGCTGCTCTGTTTTTGCCAAATCGGTGATCATAGCCAATGATGATTTTGTTGGTTTGAAGCTTTTTGACTAAAATATCCTCGATATACGTCTGTGCAGTAAGCCTAGAAAACTCTTTAGAGAAGGGATGAATCACCAAATAATCAAGACCGATTTCTCGAAGTTTTTCAATTTTTTCTTCGATGCTCTGTATCATTTTAATACCACTGTCCTTTTGCAAAACCATACGAGGGTGCGGATAGAAGGTCAGCAAACAAGAGCGCAAGTCATTAGCTTTAGCCGTTTCTGTAAGATGCTTTAAGATTTGTTGATGGCCGATGTGAACCCCGTCAAAAGTACCTATGGTGAGCACTGTGGGCTTATCACTTTTAAACTCATAAACTCCTTGGATAATTTCCACAGTTTTGCTTTAAGGGGTATCTTTAGAATTAAAAATTGTTTAGTGCGTACTAAAATACATACACTTGGCTTAATATTCCTACTTTTTACATCCTTTTGTAGTTATGCACAGCAAGACTATTGGCTGCCAAAAGTCGCACCAAAAAAATGGTCCAAAGGGCTCCGTGCAACCCCTGAATTCTATGAGCTTGAACTTCAGCTTTTCTCAAGTGAACTCCGCAGTAAATCAACTGTTTTACTTCCGGCGCCCAACACTTCTTCTTTTCTCAGGTTTTCTCTTGAAGAGGCCTCAAATTTTCATCCCAATCTACAAAAAAAATACCCTAATATTAGAGCTTATAAGGGTATTTCTAGTGACGGTAAATACAGACTTGTTTTGAGTTCTTCCGAAGAAAAAATATCAGTCATGTATGCTGCCGTGGGGAGTAATCAACGGTTTTTTCTTGAACAAATCAGGGCTACACCCCTAAGAGCTAAAAGCAGTAAGTCCCAACAACAGTGGTATGTGGTTTACACTATTGACGATTTTGAATTGCCAGAGTGGGCCTGTGAATTGCAAGAACCAACTGAAACACCCACTTCTTTTGAATTTACAGCACCAGCTAATCTTAAAACATATCGTATAGCTATTTCTACTACAGGTCAATACACTGCCTATCACGGTCAAAACATAAGTGGAGCTCTTGCTGCAATTAATGCTACTTTAACTAGAGTAAATGGTATTTATGAAAATGAAATTGGCGTTCGTTTTGAACTCATTGAACAGGTCGAACAGCTCATTTATCTAAATAGATTTTCAGATCCTTACTTTGAAAATCTAGGTGGCGATTTACAAGAAGTTTTAGACGATGTCATCGGTGATGAAAATTATGATATTGGACATCTTTTTCACCAAGATCGAAATAGCGGAAATGCTGGATTTGTAGGCGCAACTTGCCAAACAGGCAAAAAAGGAAGTGCATATTCTTCAGGAGTGAATCCAGAAGGAGCGCTGTTTGACATCGATTATGTATGCCATGAAATCGGTCACCAAATGGGTGCCAATCACACCTGGTCATTTCAATCTGAAAATACAGGGGTACAATTTGAACCAGGATCCGGCTCAACGATAATGGCCTATGCCGGAATCATCCAAGGAGAGAATTTACAAGAAATGGGTGATGCCTATTTTCACATCGGCAGTCTGATTCAGATGCAAGGCTATATGCAAAATTTTAGTTGCTATACCGATGAGCTCATCGCGAATAATCCACCTGATATTGCGACTATTGAGGACACTAACATTCCAGCTTTAACCCCATTTGTACTAAGTGCAGAAGCCTTTGATACTGATGGAGATGAACTTCAATACAGCATAGAACAAATCGATAATGGTATAGTGAATTCAAGACGATTTGGACCGCTTTCAATGAGTGGTGCAAATTTTAGAGCTCTACCTCCTTCTGCAGATTCTACGCGATATTTTCCTAATATTTCTCGTGTGTTTGCTCAAGAATTGACACAGACTAGCCCTGGACTGAATGATGATTGGGAAAGTTTGACAACAATAAATAAAGCAATGCATTTTGCTTTGGTGGTAAGAGACGGAAATCAGGCGCAATCGCTACAGCGTTCTGTTGAAACGTCTATCACTGTGGATGCCGATAAAGGTCCGTTTCGTGTTTTATCACAATCGGCTGCACAAACTTTTACTGCAGGTGATTGGATTACGCTTGTGTGGGACGTTGCCCAAACCAATTTACCACCGATTAATACCCAAGAATTAGAATGGTATCTCATTGATACCAGTGGAATTAGACAAGCCACAGAAGTATCAAACATACTGCCAAATAAAGGACAAGCGGAAGTTCAACTACCCAATCAAGACTGCGTTAATTGTCGAATTATGCTCAAGGCGGTCAACAGTGTTTACTTCAATGTCAATGCCGCAGACCTTATTATTGAAAGTCAATCTGCAACGATCAACTTGCCTCAACAAAACTACAAGAGTTGTGAAAATGAGTTAATCATTGACACTTATGTTTCAATTCAAGCTGCCAGTGCTGGACCTTATGAGCTCAACCTTAATACAGAGAATAGCACCGTGAGTCTAAGCGAATCTACTTTCGGTCAAAGCGGAGCAGCGACCTTGAATTTTGATCTCTCTGCTTTGGATTTGAATGCCACTGAATCGGTTCAACTTTCTTTAGTCGACTCAAATTCTACCACTGTTTTTAACACTAGTATTCAGCTTGAAAAAGCAACACAGAATCCAGAGTTGACTATACTTAACACACCCGCAGATTTATCAGAAAATTTAGGGGCTAAAGTCGCCTTAGCCTGGCAAGAAAATCAATCTGCTGAGCGCTATCTATTAGAATGGTCGCAGAGCCCTTCTTTTGAAAATACGGCATCCATAGCATTGTATGACACCGCTTATGTGCTTGAAAGTTTAGCCTCAAATTCAACCTATTATTGGAGGGTGAGCGCTTTTAATCCATGTGGTAACACTTCGGTAAGTGAGGTGTTTTCATTTACCACAGCAGCGGTAGATTGTAAGACGCAATACGCTACAGATTTACCTCAGAGTATCGCTGCTCAAACGCCAAATACGGTTAGTTCAGAAATTAGCATCAATGATGAATTACCCATTGAATCGATAGAGGTAGGCGTGCGCTTAACACATACTTATGTCGGTGATTTACAAATGAGACTCATCTCGCCTACAGGAACAATAGTACCCTTACTCTATAATTCTTGTGCTGAGCGAAATAATATTAATGTTCGTTTTTCAGATAATGGGCAAAATTTAGATTGTTTGGGAGCCACAGGTATAGCTGGAGTGATTCGACCTGCGGTATCATTTGCTAAGCTTTATGGAGAATCAACCCTGGGCAAGTGGAGACTAGAAGTTGAAGACGGATCTATTGGTGATGCAGGTATCTTACAAGAATTCTTTGTGAAGTTCTGCGCAAAAGGAGCCTTTGAGCCTGATCAAGATTTGGATGGTGTTTTTGACACTAACGATTTATGTCTTGATACCCCACAAGGTCAAGAGGTAGATACCGACGGTTGCCCGATATACCGATTCAGCCCTGAGTTCTTTGCATTTTCATCAAGAGCCGAAACCTGTGATAACTTAGCAGCGGGTGTTATTCAAATTGCTCCTGAATTCTCAGCTATCAATTTCAGTTATATCTTAAATGATGAGAATGGAAACTTGGTTCGCCAAGGTTCATTCTCAAGCAGTCTTTTTGAAATTGACAGTCTGCCCGCAGGAATTTATAATTTGTGTATTACCGGTCAATCAGGAGATATTGCATATGAACCTTCGTGCTTTGCGTTTGATTTGAGTGCTCCGCCCCCTTTAGCGCTAACCTATAATTACAATAGAGACCTTAATAGAATTACCTTGTTTATGGAAGGTGAGGCGCCTTATCGCATCATCTTAAACGCCAATGAGCAAACGACTAATTCAAGGCAAATCAGTTTGAATTTAGACGAAGGACTTAATCAAATTCAAGTGTTTTCAGCTATTGATTGCCTAGAGCCCTATACGCTAAATATCATTACGTCAGGAGAATCTCGTCTTAGCAAAAACCCAATTCAAGACGACGCCAAGGTCATTTTATCTAAGGAAGTCAATTTCCCTATTCTTGTTAAAATCTTCAATTTGGAAGGACGTCTTTTGCGCTCCAATTTAATCAACCAATTTTCTCCTGAATTAGATATTGATTTTAGAGGTTTACCACCTAATATGTATTTATTGAACCTGAGATCTTCAAATGCAGAGCTCAATTTTAAGGTGATTAAGGCCACTAAGTAGGGTTTTAATAATTACAGAATCGGTGTGATGCCTCTAGAATAGGCCATGATTTCGGTTAAAAACTATAGTTAAAACGCTGAATATTAGGTGTTGTTATATGCGTTCATAGTTTGTTCAAGCCCAGCAAATACAAATGAACAAATCAAATCGGCTGCTCGGCTTAATCGTTCATCAAGGGCCTTTAATTCTTCTGGTTTCCACTTGCCCAGTACATAGTCAACTTGTCGACCTTTATTGTAGGTGCTACCTATCCCGAAACGAAGTCGAGTATAGGTTGTGGTTTGCAATTTATCTTGCAGGTCTTTAAGGCCGTTATGTCCGCCATCACTTCCTTTGGCTTTAAGACGTAAGGTGCCAAAGTTTAGATGTAAATCGTCTGTAACTACCAGTAATTGTGCGATTTCAATTTTTTCTTCTCGCATCCAAAATTGAACAGCCTTACCGCTGAGATTCATATAAGTGCTGGGTTTTAAACAGATCAGTGTTTTACCTTTGTATTTTACTTTGGCAATATCCCCCAGTTTTTGAGTTTCAAAAGTTCCACCTAAATCGTTGACGAGTTGGTTAAGTACCTCAAAACCAATGTTATGGCGGGTTCCGATGTATTCGGCCCCAATATTTCCTAGACCTATGATTAAATACTTTTTCATCAACTGCAAATTAGCCAAAAAAAAGCACCTCTAAATACTTTTAAAGGTGCGTCATATAAAATGTAAAAAGATTTATTCTGCTGCTGGAGCTGCTGTTGCTTCAGTACCTTCAGCGCCTTCTTCTTCATCTTCTTCTTCATCATCAACGGCGTTTCTAGACGCTTTCACTTGAACGACAGAAGTGTTGTCAGGGTGTAAAAAGGTGTATTCATCAGTTTTGACGTCTCCTACAGAAATGGTACCTCCAATTCTAAGCTTAGAGATGTTTATCGTGATGTCATCTGGCAGATTAGCTGGTAAAGCTCTAACGCTGAGTTTTCTTTTTCTAAAAAGCATTCGTCCACCGTTTTGTACTCCAGGCGAATTTCCTTCTAAACGAACAGGAATATTCATGGTCAACATCTTGTCTTCAAATAATTGATAGAAGTCGATGTGAAGAATTCGGTCAGTTACAGGGTGAAACTGAATGTCTTGCAGTACAGCTTCGTAAGATTGGTGACCTTCCAATTCAATTACGACAGTATGCGCATTTGAAGTGTAAACCAATCCTTTAAAACTAATTTCATCAGCTGAAAAGTGTATTGGTTTTTCCCCTCCGTAAAGTACGCAAGGGACCTTTTCAGCATTACGTAAGGCTTTGGTTGATGTCTTGCCCACGCTTTCTCTTTCGGATCCTTTGATTGTAATTGCTTGCATGTATAAAAATTAAATAATAAACTTTGATGATATCGATATATTCGAGTGTACACGTTGCATCACATCTGCAAATAGATTGGCACAGCTCAATACATTGATCTTGTCACTTTGATGTTCTTTATAAATAGAATCAGTAATAATCAATTCTTCTAGTGCGGATTTCTCAATACGCTCATAGGCACTTCCAGATAAAATTCCGTGGGTAGTGATGGCTCGAACACTTTTAGCACCTCTTTCGATCATAAGGTCAGCAGCCTTGGTTAGTGTCCCTGCAGTATCAACCATATCATCTACTAAAACTACATTCTTGCCTTCAACTTCTCCAATAAGTTCCATATGGGTCACGATATTAGCCTTTTCTCTTTGCTTATAACAGATAACTACATCAGACTGCAACGCTTTCGAATAACTATACGCACGTTTTGAGCCTCCCATATCAGGAGATGCTATACATAGATTATTGAGATTTAGATTGCGCAAGTAGGGTAAAAATATCGTAGAAGCAAAAAGATGATCTACAGGTCTTTCGAAAAAACCTTGAATCTGATCGGCGTGTAAATCCATAGTAATGATACGAGTAGCACCCGCAGATTCCAGCATTTTAGCGATAAGTTTTGCTGCAATAGGAACTCTAGGCTTGTCTTTTCGATCTTGTCTAGCCCAACCGAAATAAGGCATAACAGCTGTAATATGTCTAGCTGAGGCTCTCTTAGCTGCGTCAATCATTAGCAGCATTTCCATTAAGTTTCTTGAACTTGGATTTGTAGAACCAATAATAAAAATTCTAGCACCGCGAATCGATTCTTCGTAACTCGGTTGAAACTCACCATCGGCATATTCTGAGAAGATGACATTACCTAGTTTTGCGCCATAGGTTTGCGCAATTTTTTCTCCCAAGACTTGACTTTGTCTACAGGCAAAAATTTTCGGTTCTGGAACTTGATAAGCCATACGTATTATGCTCAGGATTAACTAAGGAGCGCAAATTTAATTAAATTTTAGTCTTAACCGCGAAATTTGCCCTTTTTTGTGTACTGTAAATTGAAAAAGTTTACTTTTGCAATCCATTTTTAAACCTCCTAGCCTTGGTGGCGGAATTGGTAGACGCGCTGGATTCAAAATCCAGTTTCTTCGGAAGTGTGGGTTCGATTCCCACCCAAGGTACTACTCTTGAGCTCGTAAATTGAGAGGCTTTTTTTGCCTATTGACTTGTATGGGAATTTAATAAGCTGAAATACCTTTCTTTTTGGTATCCATAAAATGCTAAAATAAATTTTAAATGAGGTTTCGATTATTCATTGTTACATTCATTCTAAGTATAATTCCTGTAATCGCACAAAACACCCTTAAGATTACAGTAAAAGATACTTTGAGTAGTGAGCCATTGATTGGAGTCACTGCATTTATAGCGCAAATCAATAAAGGAGCGATTTCAAACGAACAAGGTGAGATTTATTTCGATTCCTTAGCCAGCGGTGTTTTTTCCTTGAACATAAGCCATGTAGGGTATGTTTCGAAGGCCTATACATTCAATTTTAAACTGAGTAAAGAAAAGCAGGAAAAGATTGTTTACCTCCATTCTCAAACCGAAGAAATGGAGGAGATTATTTTAGTTTCTACTAGGAGTAGTCGAACAATAGCTGATGTACCAACAAGAGTAGAAGTTATCGCAGGAGAAGAACTTTCTGAAAAAGGAAATATGAAACCTGGTGATATTCACATGCTTCTCAATGAGAGTACAGGTATTCGAACTCAACAAACATCTGCTACCAGTTACAATTCAAGTATCCGTATACAAGGCTTAGATGGAAAATACACCCAGCTACTCAGAGATGGTTTTCCGCTGTATTCAGGATTTGCCAGTGGTCTAAGTCTCATGTAAATTGCACCTTTAGACTTAAAACAAGTGGAAGTTGTCAAGGGGTCGAGTTCTACATTGTACGGGGGTGGAGCCATTTCTGGCTTGGTCAATTTAATTTCTAAAACCCCTGAGGAGGAACCTGAACTGAGTTTTATGCTTAATACAACCTCTGCTCTTGGTCTTGATTTGAGTGGTTTTTACGCTAACAAAACCAATAAAGTAGGAACAACTGTCTTTGCTTCTTACAATTTGGGGACTCCCTATGATCCTGCAAATATCGGATTGACGGCTATACCAGAATTCAACCGACTTACTTTCAACCCAAAATTATTTTGGTATTTAAATCAAAAAACAACACTTCGCTTTGGTATGAATACTATTTGGGAAAACCGACTAGGGGGCAATATTGACTATGCGAAAGGTGATAACGTTGTCAATCCTTATTTTGAATCTAATGAAACTCAGCGTATTTCAACACAATTTCAACTGAACTCAGATTTAACTGAACACAGTCGATTTGAGATCAAAAACAGTTTTAATTTTTACGATCGAAGCATACAGATTCCAGAATTCAGCTGTACTGGTTACCAACGTTCTTCTTTTAGCGAATTCAATTTTTTAACGACCACAAAAAAAGGTGTTGAATGGATACTCGGGGCAAATTTATGGACAGAGTACTTCAATGATACTGGAAATAATCAAGTTTTAGCCTTAGATCAATCCTATCAGATTGTTGGATTATTTGCTCAAAACCTTTGGAAATTAGATAAAAGTGTTTCCCTTGAAACAGGACTTCGAACCGATTTTCACTCGGATTACGGAACTGTTATACTCCTTAGAACTTCATTGCTTTATCAGCCAACCAGTGCATTGACCATGAGATTGGGAGGTGGATTAGGCTATAAAACTCCATCTGTTTTCACAGAAGATGCTGAACGTCGTCAGTTCGTAGACGTTTTACCTATAAACACAAGTGATACTGACCTAGAACGTTCTCTAGGCTGTAATTTTGATTTGAACTATAGGTGGAATCCGTTTTCAGGAGTATCCATGTCAATAAATACTCTTCTTTTTTACACAAAAATTAATGCCCCGATGACTTTAATTCTAGGTAATAACGGCTTTTATTCTTTTCAGCAAAATGGGGGTTATGTCGATACTCAAGGTATAGAGGTCAATTTAAAGATAAAGTACGGAGATTTTAAGTTGTTCACAGGATATACCAAAGCCGATGTCAAGCAATATGAAAATGGATTAGTTTCAAATTTTCCTTTAGTAGCTAAGCATCGTTTAAACAATGTCTTAATGTTAGAAAAAGAAGAAAATCTTTGGGTTGGTCTTGAAGCCTATTATTACAGTCCTCAACAATTAAGTAATGGCGATGTAGGTCAGTCATTCTGGATTGTGGGTCTGATGAGCGAAAAAAAATTAGGAGATAAATTTTCAGTTTTTTTAAATTTTGAAAATTTTTTAGATACCCGCCAAACAAGGTTTGGAGCAATTTACAGTGGAAACATCACAAGCCCACAGTTTCTTGATATCTACGCTCCAGTCGATGGATTCGTGGTAAACGGGGGGTTTAAACTTAAGCTGTAAAATTTAGGTGTTTCAATTACTAGCTGGTATAAGTTTTAACAGTATTTCTGATATTGACAATACCTAATTCTCTTTGAGTATTCGAATTAATTTTTTTGGCGATAAATACTCAAAAAACCTTTTTTCAACCTCAAATCTTTCATTTAGGATAACAATAGCGGGTAACGAAAAAGGTTGATTTTTCCTTGAAGCCAAAATTAAGGCCATTTGGTGTGTAGGGTTTCGTTTTTTTCCAACTTCTTGATTGATGTAGACTCGATTCCCAAAGTATAAACTGTCTTTGCTCTCGGCATTCATTTTTACTGCATAGAATTGATTGTTTAGCTCAGATACAATAGCCGCTTCGCGAAATGCAACCTGATCCATTTTTTTACAATAATCACACCAATCCGCGTAGAAATCGATAAAGATTTTTTTTGGTTTGATTGACAACGAATCATCTAATTGTTCAAAAGTCAGCCATCGTATACTGTTTTTTTCTTGTGCCATCGAATTAGAAGTCGTCAATACCATTAAAAGGCATACGAGTGCTGTTCTAATTTTTTTTTTTAAGATGCTATTAATAGATACACACATATCTTTAGTCATTTCAACTTTACGAATATAGAAAGTTTATAAACTAATGAAATTTGCCAAATTTTAAACCGATAAAAATAGTCCTCGGGAGGTTAGGGCCGTAAATGTAATCAGAGTCTCTACCTGCACCAGTATCAAAATCATTTTGGTAGCTATCAAATATATTTTTGACACCTCCAGTTAATGTGCACATAAATTCATCAGTAAAGTCGAAATGGTGCTCAAGTTTGATGTTTAGATCAAAAAATGAAGGTGTTTTATTCAATCTCAAAAATCCTGTATCGCTTATCACAAAAGGCAGGGTCATTTCTCCGGTATAGGTTCCAGTTAGATCTAAATTGAAACGTTCATTTGGAATCCAACTTGCATTTAAATAACCATATAAGTTGGGGACTCTTACAAATTCGTCTATGAGGATATCACCTTCACCAGATGTTCCGTTATTTTCAAATAATACTTGAGGTTCCTTGTATTCTGTACCTTGGATAGTACCTCCAAGTTGAAATCGCCATCGTGGATCAGGAGATAAACCGAATTCAAAATTTGAACCATAAACAGCCACATTCTCACCATTTCTTACCTCGTTCAATAGGGAGCCCGTTTCGGCAATCACCCCTGTACCTATTGTTGTAAAAGGGTCTTGAATAGCCGTGTAAAAACCCTCTAAGAGAAAATCAATTTGCAGAAGGTCTACTGTTTTAGCAAAATTTACAGAGCTTGTAAATGCATTTGAAAATTCAGCTTTTAAATCTTCAGATAGAATTACGAATTGCTGTTCACCAGATACGCTAGAAATATGTAAGTCCTCATTAAAGGCTTGAGGTGCTCTAAAGCCTCGAGCAAATCCTGCTCTAAAACGCCAGTCGTTGTTTACAGCATAGGACAAAGTTATTCTCGGAGAAAATGCTGTTTGCTTGACGTCGTTTTTTCTCGTGATATTAACAATTCTATAGTTTCCGTCAATTTTAATATTATCGTAACGAGTTCCTACAAGAGCTGTAAAACTTTCAGTAGGTTTCCATTCATATTGGATGTATGTGCCTAATGAATTTACGCTTTGATCTACTAAACGGTTGTAACCCTTTATTTCATCCTCAGTCCTTGTTATGTTATATTCAGTGCCCGCCGTCAAAACGTCGTTATTTTTAAAGTTTTTAGTAAACTGTACTCCGTTTACCCAGGCCAAATCTTTTGCAAATCCATATGCGTTGTTCGCAGTAATACTGTCTTGTCGGGTCCTTTCATCACCAAGACCTCCGTAGTAACTATCTCTATCGGTGAATGATGCAGAAGTATACCACTGGAGTTTTTCGGTTCGTTCTGAATTATAAACTTTATATTCAGCACCTCCGAGAAAAGTATCGTGATTTAGTTCTTCTGTAACATCCGTGAATTGTGGTGCTAAATCTAGGCGATCACCTCCCCTTCTGTATTCGTTAATAATGTTTAAGTTAATTGCAACTCTAGATTTATCATTCGGTCGTAAAAAAGCTTTAGCACCTAGGGTTTTGTTTCGCAGTTCAGTGATTTCTGTGAAGCCATCATTATTTGCGTCATAAGCATCTCTAGAACGGGAGGCAGCAAAAATAGTAACACCACTATTGAGATCATCCGCAACCGAAGATGAATTGAATGTTAAATTCTTGTCTTGGGCATCGTTTTTGGTAATGGCTAGATTAGATCCTATTTCCCAAGTATTTAAAATGGGGTCTTTTGTAATAATATTGACAGTTCCAGCTATGGCATTAGATCCAAATAGCGCAGAACCACCACCGCGCACAACTTCAATACGTTCAATAATATTCGTTGGTATTTGTTCTAATCCATAAACGCCGAGTAAGGAGGTAAAAACTGGGCGACTATTTAATAAAATCTGAGAATAGCTTCCATCTAATCCATTTAATCGTACTTGTGTAAATCCACAATTTTGACAATTAGTTTCTACTCGTACTCCAGGAGCAAAGTTCAACCCGTCTGCTAAACTTAGCGATTGTGTCGCTGTCAATAATCTAGGCTTTATTGAAGACACTACAACAGGAGTTACTTTTCGTTCAACTCTATTTCTTGTGGCACTGACTACAACTTCTTCCAGTCCAAGAGCATCTTCTAGCAAATCGAAATTTATGGTTAGGGTTGATAAGGGAGTTATGGATACTTTTTCTTCCCAAGTTCTAAACCCTTGAGATTGCACTGCTATAGTAAACTCTCCATCTGGTACTTCAAGGATGTAATTTCCATCTGCATCAGAGGTTGTACCATTTGGGCTGTTCTGTATAAAAATGCTCGCAAAAGGTACGGGTCTATTTCCTGATTGGATTTTTCCAGAAATTAATGCCTGTAGATTCTGAGCGTTCAAGTTTATACTTATACACAATAGCGAAACACAATAAAACAGTTTTGGAGCCTTAGCACTCGGTTTTTTTTTAAACATTGGTTTAAAAGTATTACTAATCATCAATTTATATCGACATCAAACGCGAAACTATTTCAATTCTTTGTAAAAGACAAAGGAAATCTTATATAAATGCAACTTGGTTGCACTTATAAAATAAACAATTGATTTTTTCCAGAAAAATAGGACTAGAGGAATTTAAAACATAAAAAATAATCTATATGGACTGATGCCTATGAACAATTAAATTTAGTCCATCAATCAACAACCGAAATCATTTTATATCATTTCATCAATGGCTCTAATTTGAAATTTAATTGGTGTTTTTCAGTATTTGAGTATGGCTTATATAACGGCCGAAACCTTCACGAGTCTCGATAAATAAATGCAGTGCTACATCATCAATGAATTCGCATGGGTAGCAGCAACCTTCCCTTTGGCCGTATTTTCAGTAAGCATTGGAAGTATTGGGCTTTTACTTCGTAAAGCGTGGTCCCATCCCGTTTTTGTATTCTTAGCCGTTTGCGTTATCGCACAGAACAAATACAACGTTTTTATTCGAAAAGACCTAGAAGTTACTTCTGAGAATGCCATAGGTTCTCTTTTTATTTTAGGAGTTGCTCTATTTTTGATTTTTCACAGCAAGTGATTAAAATAAGCGACACAGTATTTTAAGGCTTGTCAGCTACAATAATGTCTGTAACTTCGCCGCATCTGAGCATCTTGTCTCCGTAGTACGGATTTGCTATTTTTCGCTCTAAACTGAGCCAATTCGCTCCCTTATTATTGTTGGCCATTGGACAATACTGAACATAAAAGCTATTGTTTGCATCTTTAATTCCTCTAGCCAGAGAAATAACCTCTTCCGAAACTAAGCGAAATATATCGCGTTGCTTTTCTAAATCAGTTTGAGATTTAATTTGTGCTAATTGTTCGCTCAAACCTTCAAAATACGATTTACTCTCTTCATCTAAGCCTTGCTTTCTTAATGCTTTTAGCATAGCGTTCTGAGCCCTGTCAGCTGCATCTTGTGCCAAATCTCTATTAGATTCGACTAAAGCATCCTTTAAATCAAAATAAGCATCAAAGAAAGGATTGAAATTTTTATCAAGTCCATCTCTTAAGTTAATGCGCTGGCCAATACTTTCTTCTTTTAAACTCATCATAGATGGCTTGGCTTGAAGTTGAGCTGCAGCATCCACAGTAAATGCGCCATTACTTACAATTTCCTCTCCTAAACGCAATCCGTCATAAACCTCATATTTACCGTTGGTTAGAGGTCCAATTATGATTTCTCTCAGTTCAAATGCTGGTTCATTACTGGGTTTTACATAGACAATAGAGCGTTTTCCCGTCCATAACACAGCAGATTCTGGTATTTTAAGTCCAGCTGTATCTTCAGTCATACCTTCAATAGAGGCCATGGCAAACATTCCGGGTTTAAGCAGACTATTAGTATTTTGAATTTCCGCACGCACTTCAAGCGTTCGACTCTGCTCATCAAATATGGGATCGATAAAACTCACTTTAGCCATAAATGTCTCAAGCGGTAAGGCTTGTGTTTTAACCTCAATACTTTGACCAAGTTCAAAAGCGGTCAATTGATTCTCATAAGCATGAAAAACCGCCCATACGGTGTTCAAGTCTGAGACTTCAAACAAGGAATACCCCTTTTTGACATAATCTCCTGTTTTGGCATTTATTTTTGTAACAATACCACTGACATCAGCATAGACCGTAAAGGTTTCAATAATCGTTTGAGAAGATTCAATAGCATCGATTTGGGTATTACTCAATTTCCAATTTTTTAATTTTGTTCGTACGGCATTGTACAACTCAGGTTGCTGCTCTTTAAGACTTGATGCAGTTAATAATTCCTGCTGTGCAGCAATCAATTTTGGAGCATAAAGACTGGCCAATTTTTGATTTTTAACAACCCGTTCTCCCAAAGTATTGATATAAATCTGCTCAATACGTGCGTCGATATGAGCTGCTTGTGTCAGTTTATTTTTTGAATTGATTTCAATACGACCAGAGAGTTCTATAAAGCCTTTTTCGTTTTCAGGATTGGTCGAACTTACCACATAAGTCTGTATATCAGCTAACTGCATGGCATTTTCAGTCAATTTGATTTGAGTGCTACTCATTGCTCCGTCGCTATCGGATTTGATAAGGTCCATGCCGCATATGGGACAGCTGCCAGCTTCAGTGGTCATAATTTGAGGATGCATTGAGCAAGTCCAAGAGGCCTCTTGTGAATCATGATTATGATTATGATCATGACCATGATCGTGACCGGTAAATGGATCTCCACTGTTATTTACAGCCAGTAAATAACCTATACCTAAGCCGATAATTACCGAGGCGATTGCGATAAGAAGATTTTTATTTTTCATAACTGCGTTATTTTTTTCGATCAAAAATTTTGCGAATAGAAGGCGATGAGGTAAACCACAAACTAAATCCACTCATTACTGTAATTAATCCCAACAGTGAGAACGCTCTGAGCACTGTGGTATTGAAGTCATCTCTTCCTTCATAGTCCATGGTATGTGTCATCCATAAAAAGTCAAACCATCTCCAATCGCGATGTCTAACGGTTTGAAAAGAGCCATCCGCCACAGAGACGTAAGCCTTTATCTGTTCGGCTGAATCGTACGAAATAACATAGGCCGGTAATCGTCGTCCTCTGTACTCATGGTGAGCGTCAGTCTCATTTATTAGTTCAACTGCACTCACTTGCAGTTCGGCAGCCATTTGATTCTTGGCAACCGCTACAGCTTCTTGCTGGTCAACACCCATTTTTAGACTTCCGTCATAGGCGTTCACTAGGTGCTTATCATTAATCCAGAAATACGGATTACCTGCTATTTCTTTTAATTCGAGCTCGTAGATTTCTTCATCCAATTCAATAGCTGATAAACCGATTAAATTTTCAAACGATTTTGGCTGAAAGTCGAGATTTCTGAAATGATCACCGTGAATTTCGTCAATATCAGTCCAACTGAAATACAGACCGCTTATGGTCCACAATAAAAATTGCAGACCCAAAAAGATACCTAGATAGCGGTGTGCTTTACGAATTTTTAATGCTGTTTCTCTTTTGACCATAGACTAGGTTTTAGAATTCTTCTATGACTGATCCACAGTGTAGCATAACATCTCCAAAATAGGGGTTCATAACTTTCTTGTCAAAACTTAACCATTTTGCACCTTTATTGTTGAAGGCCATTGGACAATACTGAACATAAATTTCAGAGCTTAATGTGATGTTTTTTGAAATCAGCAGAGTTAATTCAGAGACATCTTCAAAAACAGATCTCTGATTTTCAATATCCTTTGCTTGAGATAATGATTCTAATTTCGTTTTCAAATTTACCAATAGGTCTTTTGCCGAATCACTAATATTCGTTGTTGAA
The DNA here is from genome assembly GCA_002691685.1 of Flavobacteriaceae bacterium. GTDB lineage: Bacteria > Bacteroidota > Bacteroidia > Flavobacteriales > Flavobacteriaceae > UBA3478. The sequence continues at coordinate 24,372 of NZIQ01000068.1, forward strand.
ATATCTGAAATGCGATTGAAACCGCTTGTTGATGTATCCTTGGTTAAGTTAAAATCTGATTCTACAAGCGCATCTTTTAAACTCATGTAAATTTCCAAGTATTCCATAAAATCTCTTTGAACGTTTTCAGAAAATTGTATAGTACTAGAAGTATTTTTCTTTTGCTGCTCTGCTTTGGGTTTACATGAAAAAGTAAAAAGGAATACTGCAGTAAGGTTTAATGTTAAAAGGGTTTTCATTGTATTTTTCATAGTTAAAAATTAAAAGATTAAATAATTGATCAAAGCGGTTTGGGAGTAAAACTGTACCACCGCTTCTATTTTTTTGAATTCAAATTGTAAGTATAACTGCTCCATGGCAATTACTTCTGTGAGTTTTTGACGGTCAGACTCAAAATTTGAGAGCACTACCTCTTTCATTTTTTTAGTTTGTACACTGTTTGCATCTTGTGATTTGAAGCTAATTTGAGCTTGATTTTGCAAGGCAATGGCCTGTGCAAGCTTATTTTCTAAAAGATTCAATCGATGATTTTTTTCGTAGTTCAATTCGCGTTGTTTGAGCTCAAGTTGTTGCGCTACCGAACTGTGTTTACTTTTAAAAATAGGAACGGAGAGCTTGAGCATGGGCATAAGAATGTCCTTTCCATTTTCGTTGAGCAGAACGTCTGAGCGCTGCTGAACGGCTATATAGTCTAAGCCAAGCCCTAAAGAAGGCTGAGCCTCTTTTTGATTTACAATTTCCGATTGCTGCACGGCGGCAAAGAGTTTATCGTATTTTAAAATTTCTGGATTGACCGCCAAACGACTCTGTTCGTGTATTAAATCCTCCAAAGGAATCTCGAGCATTTCGCTAAACTGAATTCCTTCAAAAGAATCGTCGGATAATAAATTAGCAAAAATCACTTCTTCTGCCTTTTCAAGTTCTTGAATATTCAAAAATTCTTCGCTCAGTTTGTTTTGTTCAATTTGAAGCTGTAGCACATTAACTACTGATGCAGAGCCGTTTTCTACTGCTTTAAGCGCCAGGGCTTCATAGGATTTAAAGAGTTCAATAGCTGTTTCAATAATGCGCTTCTTTTGCTGGTAGCCGTATAAGCGGTAATAGGATTGAGCTAAAGACAAGGACAACTGCCGCTCAACGATAAGACGATCGAGACCTTCAGTTTCAACTATTGACCTCGCGTAGTTTTGCCTGGCTTTTAGCGTACCAAACCAGGGTAACATTTGAGACACCGACAATTTAAAACGCTGAGGTCCTGTTCGCGTTTCGGGTTCACTTGCAAAATATCCTGCACCGAAGTTAGCCTTAGGAACCGCAGCGGCTTGATTTATTTTTTCTTCGGCAATCTCATAGCGCATATTCATGGCCTGAAGCTGTGGATTATTCGAAAGTGCAAGACTTAAATAATGTTCTAAGCTTTGGGCCTGAAGCGCAGTGCTAAGCAGAAGTCCAGTTAGGTAAAAGATTGTTTTCTTCATGCTTGAGATATTTTAAGTTCAACTTCTTTTCTCCATCCAAAAAGCACTGGAACCACAAAAAGAGTGATCAGGGCAATTAACATTCCACCAAAGCTCGGGATGGCCATGGGAATCATGATATCACTTCCTTTACCCGTACTTGTGAGTATCGGAAATAGCGCTAAAATTGTCGTAGCAGTCGTCATCAAGCAGGGTCTGATTCGCTTTTGTCCCGCCTCGATAACGGCCTGATGAATTTCAGTAATGCCCTTGGGAGTGTTGCGTTCAAAAGATTGCTTGAGATAGGTAGCCATTATTACTCCATCGTCTGTGGCAATTCCAAAGAGTGCAATAAACCCAACCCAAACGGCAACACTGAGATTAATCGGATGAATTTGAAACAAGTCGCGAAGATTCTCATCTAAAAATGAAAAGTTCAAAAACCAATCTTGACCGTACAGCCAGAGCAAAATAAATCCACCAGAAAAGGCTACAGCCACTCCGGTAAATACCATAAGTGCCGTATAACTCGATTTGAATTGAATATAGAGTAGAACAAAAATAATGATAAGCGCCAATGGAATCACTAAAGAGAGTGATTTTTGAGCGCGAACTTGGTTCTCATAAGTTCCTGTAAAGGCATAATTTACACCGCCTGGAATTTGGAGCGCACCATTTTTTATCTGCTCTTCTAGATAGCCCTGAGCGTTTTCAACCACATCGACTTCAGCATAATCGCTAAGCTTGTCGAAAAGCACATAACCCACTAAAAATCCATCTTCACTTTTAATGGCCTGCGGCCCTTTTTCGTAGTCGAACTGTGCCAATTCACTCAAGGGCAAGACATTGGCATTAGGCAGGTTGATGTAAATGCTCGAAAGATCACTTTGGCCTTGACGCTTTTCTCTGGGGTATCGAACTCGTATTCCATAGCGTTCTCTACCTTCTACGGTTTGAGCTAAAACCTTACCTCCCACCGCGATTTCAAGTTGCTGCTGTACATCTTCGATTCGCAAGCCGTATCGCATTAATTTTTCTCTGTCAATGGTAATGTTTAGATAGGGCTTACCGACAATGCGATCTGCAAAAACAGCCTCTGCTTTGACACCTTCAACTTCTTTGAGTAGGGGTTCTATCTCTAATCCAAAGGCTTCTATTTGCGCCAAGTTTTGCCCCTTGATTTTAATACCCATTGGAGCGCGCATTCCGGTTTGAAGCATGACTAATCGGGTTTCAATAGGCTGAAGTTTAGGCGCTGAAGTCACCCCAGGAAGTTTGGTTTTTTCAGTGATTTTTTGCCAAATATCTGAGGGGCTTTTTATCTCTGGTCGCCAATTTCTAAAATAACTTCCACTAGTATCTGTAATCAACAATTTACGATCAATTTGAAGTGGGTCAGCTACGTGATTGTCTTTATAGCGAACAGCATTGCTGACCTTCATATTAGGATTGGCCGCAACCTTATCGTTTTTTAAAACAAAGTAGCCGTCTTCGTTGGTTTTAAAACGCTGAGGAAATCCAGCTGCATTCAAAACGAATTCGGGTCGATATTGTATAAGGTTTTCATACATAGAAATAGGTGCGGGGTCTAATGCAGATTCTACCCGGCCAGCTTTACCGACCACCACTTCAATTTCTGGAATTCCCGCAACGGCCATATCGAGTTGCTGTAAAACTCTTTTGTTTTCTTCAATGCCTGAATGTGGTAAAGATGTAGGCATAAGCAAAAATGAACCTTCATTCAGCGCTGGCATAAATTCTCTTCCTGTTGATCTCATGATGTTGAGTCCAATAAGCAAGAGTATGATAGGCAAGCTTAAAAATTTCAATTTATTGTTTAAGGCCCATGTCAGTATGCGAGTGTAGTAGCGCTGAAAAATATAGAAACTCCACAATAGGAGCCCGCTGAGTAGTCCCACAAAAAGAACATTGATTATTAGGCTGCGGTCAAATCCCAGCGGCTTCCAATAGTACGACAACAACAAGATTAACCCGAGCACAGTAATACCCATCTGTAGGATGGAGTTATTCTTGTGAATCACTTCAATTTTAGTGCCCACAAGAGGAATAAGACCAAAGCCTATCAAGAGCAGTCCTAAATAATTTCCAAAAATAAGGGCGTACAATCCTACTAATAATAAGAGCACATGTACCGCCGTTTTTAAAAATGGTTTGAGCTTGCGTTTTTTAAAGATATAAGCAGCAAAGGGTGGAATGATAAATAAGGCTACCACCACAGACCAAAGCAGTGCCATGGTTTTGGTAAAGGCCAAGGGTTTAAATAATTTACCCTCGGCACCGATCATGGTAAAAATCGGAATAAAACTAATGATGGTAGTCAATACGGCGGTTAGAATAGCTCCAGAGACTTCTTTAGTCGCCTTAAAAACCATTTCTTTTACACCTGTATCTTCTGTTTTCTGTTCTAAATGCCTTAGAATATTTTCGGTAAGTACCACACCAATGTCCACCATGGTTCCAATGGCAATGGCAATACCTGAGAGCGCCACGATATTGGCTTCTACACCAAATAATTTCATACTGATAAATACCAGCAGCACCGCAACTGGCAATAAACTCGAAATTAAAAGAGAGGCTCTGATGTTAAACACCATTACCACCACGACTAAAATGGTGATCAGAATTTCTAGAGTTAAGGCTTCTTGTAGTGTGGCAAGGGTCTCATTAATAAGTTCACTTCGATCGTAAAAAGGCACTATTGTCAACTGAGATGTTCTACCATCAGCTAAGACTTTAGACGGCAAGCCGACTTGAATTTCTTCAATTTTTTTCTTGACCTCATAAATAACATCCATGGGGTTAGCTCCATACCTTGCAGTAACTACACCGCCAGTAACTTCGGCTCCTTCTTTATCTAAAATTCCTCTTCTCGCCTTAGGCCCCATTCTTATTCTGGCGATGTCTTTTAGTCGGATGGATTTAAATTCTTTAGCGGAGACAACAGTGTTTTTTAAATCTTCGATGGATTTGACATAACCCAATCCTCTGACGAGATATTCTACTTTATTGATTTCTAAAGTTTGTGCACCTATATCTCTGTTAGTCTGTTTTACGGCTTGCACCACTTGCTGTAGGTCAATACCGTATTGTTTTAAGAGGTCAGGGTCTACATCGACCTGGTATTCAGCAACATGACCTCCGATAGAAGCCACTTCAGAGACGCCTTCGGAAGAGGCTAAGGCGTATTTGACATAATAGTCTTGAATACTTCGAACTTCTTGTAAATCCCATCCGCCAGTGACCTTGCCATTTTCGTCTCGACCTTCAAGGGTATACCAAAACAGCTGTCCAAGTGCTGTGGCATCCGGACCTAGCTGAGGTTGCACGCCACTGGGTAATAGATTACTTGGAAGTGAATTGAGTTTTTCTATGATTCGACTTCTACTCCAGTAAAATTCAACATCTTCATCAAAAATGACATAGATGCTTGAAAAACCAAACATCGAATTACTTCGAATAGTCTTGACCCCTGGAATCCCCAATAGACTGCTGGTTAGTGGATAGGTAATTTGATCTTCAATGTCTTGAGGAGACTGCCCTTCCCAGGTGGTATATACGATTTGTTGATTTTCGCCTAAATCTGGAATAGCGTCCACGGCCACAGAATCGTTGGGTAAAAACGAAAAAAGCTTACCAAAAGGGGCGTTTATGCTTCCCCAACCTAAAAATAGAATCAGGAGAAGAAAGGCGAATAAAGGATATTTTATAAAATAATTGATGCTTTTATTGAGCATTGATCACTAAGATTTAAGATGGATTTACAATGAATTCTGATGCAAACACGAAATCCCAATCGTATCTGTACTGATTGGGTTTATTCTCTTAAATCAAATTAAAAAGCGCTGATGTAGAATGAGCTTGTTTTCCAGCAGTGGAGGTGGGTCATACAAGAAAATTTGAGAATGTCCTTCACATATTGCAGCTTCAGCCATTTCATCGTATTCAGCTGTTGCAACAAAAAGCACAGGTTCAAAGTCGATTTCAGTCAAACTTAACTTTAAATCATCTTGTCCTTGTATGGTAAAACTCTCGTTTTCGCAACATGATTTGGTCGATTCCATGGCCATGTCACAGCCTTGAGCTTTTTCAAAAACAGAGATCGAAACTACTCTTCCCATGCATATGTGCTTGTCTACTGTCCATGAGAGCGTACTGGCCAAAACAAAAAAGGCCATTAAAACATGTAAAGATTTGTAGAGTATTTCTTTCATCTATAGTGTAAAACTACAAAATTTTGGTCTTATTGTGCGGATCGGCAGCCTTAACTTATTGACTTTAAGATACTAGAGCTGTTAAAATTTTGTATATTCCCATTCAACTATACTAAATCTTAACATTATGAAAAAAACCTTATTAATTTTATTGGCTTTGGTTGGTATTCAGTTTTCAACTGCACAAATGGAATCTTCAACGAGTAAGCGCATTTCGGTGGGTGCTAAAGTTGGAGTCCCTAATGTTCTATCGTTTAACGGAGAATTTGTTCTTCCCATTTTAGACAATCACCTTGCCCCTTTTATTGATTACGGCGCTTTTGATATTGAAGATGGCCCTACGGACATTGGTCTCAAATACACGGAGTTCGGATTGAACTATTACTTCGGTTCTAAGGGAAAAGGATTGTACATCGGAGCGGGTATTGCTGAACTGAGTACAGACCTAATCTTCAACGATTTAGAATTTGATGATGGAACAACAGGCTCAGGTACTGTAGGAGTAGATATAGGCACAACTAATTTAAAATTAGGTCTCAAAACTGGGGGTGTATTTTATTTTCGTATTGAAGCGGGTTATGGTCTAGGATCACCACCTAAAACAATCGATTTTACCGCTACGGCTAATGGTGTTACAGAGACATTTTCTGAACCTATTCCAGAAATTCCTGGTGTAAATGAATCGGGATTACTGATTGGAAATATCGGTTTTGGATTCTCGTTTTAAGCGAAATTAAAAGAGTAAAAATGACATATTTTAACACCTGTAAATAAAGGATATTCTTTCTTTTTTTACGGGTTTTGTTTTTGGATTTATTTTTTAACTAAGTTTGCCGCGATTTTACTGATTTACAATAGATTCAGTAATGTTCTGAAGCTAATAATTGTGTTTTAAATGAAAGACTTAAACTTTTTGGGGTCTGAAGAGTGGTGTCAGTTTGACGACTTGAGCATTCCAGCGATAAAGGCTCGAATAGATTCAGGAGCCAAAACTTCTTCTATTCAAGCGAGCAAAATCAAAATTTTCGAAAAAGACTTAGAAAAATGGGTGCGTTTTGAAGTGTATCCCGTTCAAGAAAATAGAAGTATTTCTGTTTTGTGTCAAGCCAAAGTAGAAGATATGAGACAGGTGAAATCTTCGCAGGGTGTTGCAGAGAAAAGACCTGTCATTAAAACCAAAGTTCAGATTGCAGATCAGTCTTTTGAAATTGAACTGACCTTAGCCAATCGAGAAACCATGGAGTATCGAATGCTCTTGGGAAGAGAGGCTATTAATGGTCGTTATTTGGTTGATCCCTCAAAGAGTTTTTGTCAGGGTGACTATACTGAGGATGAGCTCAAAGAAAAATACAGCGATAAAATCAAACCCAAAACAGGTCTTACGATTGGCGTTTTGGCCAGTAATCCAGAATTGTATAGTAACAAAAGAATCATAGAGGCAGGAGAGGCCAGAGGTCATAAAATGGTATTTCTCAATGTGGTCAACACCTATATGAAACTCGATGCGGGTTCTCCTGAAATTCGATATCGAGGCGGGAGGATTTTAGATAAGTTCGATGCGGTGATACCAAGAATCAAACCATCGGTTACTTTTTATGCCTGTGCCTTATTGCGTCAGTTCGATAATCTAGGTGTTTACTGCTTAAATTCAGCCCAATCAATCACTCATTCTCGAGATAAATTATACGCTTCTCAACTCTTTTCAAAAAATAATATCCAAATTCCAGTAACAGGTTTTGCGATTTCCCCACGGGATACCAAAGACCTAATCAATATGGTCGAGGGAGCACCTTTAATTATCAAATTATTGGAAAGCACTCAAGGGGTAGGTGTGGTTTTGGCCGAGACCAATAAAGCAGCAGAGAGTGTCATCAATGCCTTCAAGAGTGTACAAACCAATATCCTAGTTCAAGAATTTATCAAGGAAGCCAATGGCCAAGATATTCGTTGTTTTGTGGTTAACGGAAAAGTAGTTGCCTCTATACAGCGTCAGGCGAAGAAAGGAGATTTTAGAGCTAATCTGCATCAAGGAGGAACAACCTCCAGAGTTCGGATTACTCCTGACGAGCGAAAGTTGGCCGTTAAAGCGGCAAAGGCCTTAAACTTGACCGTTGCAGGGGTTGATATTATACGCTCTAATAGAGGGCCTTTGTTATTAGAAGTCAATTCCTCTCCAGGACTTCAAGGTATTGAAAGTAGTACAGGAAAGGATATCGCTAACGTAATGATTGAAAGTATTGAAAAAAAGTTGGGCTATAAATCAGAATAAGGCTATTCAAAGTCGTAAATCGCACCTACTTGTTTTCTGATTTCATCTAAAAGTTCAATGAGCTCTAATGAATTTTGAAGAGTCCAACGGGGTTCTTCTATTTTCGCATTTCGAATTGCAGTATTGACCGCTTCAATTTCGTGACAGAATCCAATTCCTTTTTTAGGGTTGGTAAAGACCTGCTCTCCTTGGTCAGTTATTAGTCGATAAGAGTCACTTTGAAACCAATCAGCATCGATACAGAGCTTACCTTTTTCTCCGTAAAGATGGGCTTTCATTTCACTTTTAAAGGCAAAACTGCTAAAAAGTTGCGCTTGACAATCTCGGTAGTTGAGAAGTACTGAGGTTTGCAATTCACTACCGCCTTGATGAAATTGGCCATAGGCTTTGATTTCTTGTGGTTTACCTAAAAGGACATATGCCAAAAAAACAGGATATATTCCAATGTCTAAAATAGAACCTCCTGCCAGTTCTAAATTAAAAATTCGGTGCTCAGGGCTTTGATCTAAGGCATGAAAACAGAAATCAGCCTTGAGTAATCTTAATTTACCAATGGGATTGGACTTTAATTTTTTCAAAACCTCCTCCATAGTAGGATTAAATCTTGTCCAAAGGGCTTCCATTAAAAAAACCTTTTCGCTTTGTGCAGCAGACTTCATTAGTCGAACTTGATGGGCATTAATGCCTAAGGGTTTTTCACATAAAACCGCTTTTTTGGCTTTAAGCGCTTTAAGGGTCCATTTAAGATGCAAATGATGAGGTGTCGCAATATATACTACATCAATGCTTTCATCTGCCAACAAATCATCGTAAGAATCGTAGGATTTTAGGGCTTTATGATCTTTAGTGAAGTCCTTAGCCTTAGTCAATGACCTTGAGGCAACACCCTGAATTACAGCGCCTGAAACCTTATTTAGGTCGCTTGCGAAGTCGTTGGCGATTGTCCCAAGTCCAATTATGCCCCAGCGTATTTCTTTCATTGAGTTTTTTTAATACATTTATAAATATCTTCAAAAAAAGAGAATTATGGCTTTATTTCAACTTACGATTAATGGAGAGACTAAAGAAGTCGAAGCTGACGCTTCAACTCCTTTACTCTGGGTACTAAGAGATCACCTTAAAATGATGGGTACAAAATTTGGATGTGGGATCGCCCAATGTGGAGCTTGCACTGTTTTATTCAATGGTAATGCAATCCGTTCATGTCAATTGCCAGTATCCGCGATTGGAAATCAAAAAGTCACTACTATTGAAGGGCTTTCAGATGACGGCTCCCATCCTTTACAACAAGCTTGGGTTGAGGTTGATGTTCCCCAGTGTGGTTATTGCCAAGCTGGGCAAATCATGCAAGCTGCATCTTTATTAAATAAAAATTCAAATCCAACAGACGAAGAAATTGAGGCCGTCATGAATGGCAATATATGTCGCTGTGGAACGTATTTGAGAATCAAAGAAGCCATCAAATTGGCCGTAAAAAACGCTTAAGCTAACCTTTCAAGAACGATATTATGAGTCAAATAGTAAAAACAAAATTCGGAAGAAGATCCTTCATAAAGAGAAGTGCGTTAGCCACTGGAGGTTTCGCAATTGGTTTTTCGTGGTTATATTCCTGTGAACATACCCCGAAAATGGTGTTAGAATTACCTGATGAATGGTTCAATTTTAATGGATATTTAAATATTGGTGACAATGGGGTAGTGACGATTATGTCACCAAATCCTGAAATAGGTCAAAATGTAAAAACGTCAATGCCAATGATCGTGGCCGAAGAACTAGATATGGACTGGGCTAAGGTAATCGTCGAGCAGGCGCCTTTGGACACTTCACTTTACGGAGTGCCATTTATTTCTAAAATTGCCGGTCAAGCAGAGGCTCCACGAACTGGAATGCAAATTGCTGGGGGTTCGAATTCGATCCGTTCAAGTTGGGATGCACTTCGATTGGCTGGAGCTACGGCAAGAGAAATGCTGCTTCAAGCTGCTGCTGAAATATGGGGCGTTGCCAAAGATGAATTGAGCACAGAAAACGGTTATGTGATTCACGAATCCTCTGGACAAAAAGAGCACTATGGAGTTTTTGCCGCTGCTGCCTCTGAGGTAGCCGTCCCTGAAGAAGTAGTACTCAAAGATCCTTCAGCCTATAAAATCATCGGTTCTTCAAAGAAAAATGTAGACGGATTGAAAATCGCTACAGGACAACCTTTGTTCGGAATTGATGTGATGAAAGAAGGAATGAAAATCGCAGTGATGATTCATCCTCCTGCTTTTGGAATGACGCTAAAATCATTTAATGCCGATAACGCCAAACAAATGCCAGGTGTAGTCGATGTCTTTCAAATCGATGCCTATCAAGGTGATACTCAAAATTCAGCTTTTGACATCGCTGCATTTAGAGATTTAGTGGTGGTTGTAGCAGATACAACATGGCAGGCTATGCAAGCTAAGAAAGCGGTACAATGCGAATGGGTTGAAGCAGACGATGTAAAAACTAAAATCAGTTTCTTCGGCAGAGAGTCATATTTTGATTTTCCCAAAGGCTTAGAAAGTACAGCCACGCAAAATCAAAAATTGAATGCGGCGGCTAAAGCTGATGTGCAAACCGCTCGAAGAGATGGTAATCCAGAAAGAGCTTTTAGAAACGCAGATCGAATTATAGAGAAAACCTATTCTGCACCTTATTTGGCGCACAACACTATGGAACCCATGAACTTTTTTGCCGATGTAACCGCAGAAAAGGCACACTTGATAGGTCCTATCCAAACACCGAGTATCATGGAGCCTTCTGTTGCAGGGCGATTAGGNATGAANCCCGATCAAGTGCATATTGAAATGACTCGNATGGGAGGTGGATTTGGTNGNAGATTATANGGACACTTCTTNGTTGAAGCTGCTGCAATTTCTCAGNACGTNAGTGCNCCNATTAAATTNTTGTANACTCGTGANGACGATATGAGTTGNGGNGTNTTNAGACCAGCNTATCAAGCNACNTANAGAGCTGCNNTNGATAAAAACAATNTGGTTACTGCTTTTCACGTGAGAGCAGGNGGAATTCCAGAGAGTCCTCTTGCAGCNAATCGTTTTCCGGCNGGNGCTTANGACAANTATCTNGCAGAATCNTATACAGTTAAATCAAATGTAACTACAGGTGCTTTTAGAGCACCTCGATCAAATTTCATAGCAGGNGCCGAACAATCCTTTTTAGATGAACTCGCCGAGGCTATTGGAAAAGATCCTGTGGACTACAGATTAGAACTTTTCGACCGTGCNATNAANNATCCNGTAGGNGATCGAAATGATTATGACGCAAANCGCTACGCTGAGGTCATTCGNTTGGCTAANGAAAAATCAAATTGGGGANCTCNAAAAGAAGGAGTNCACAGAGGTTTTGCAGCNTATTTCTGTCANAACTCTTACGTAGCCGATGTTGTAGATCTNAAGGTCGAAAANGGTCAAACNATTGTTGAAAATGTNTGTGTNGCNGTGGATTGNGGAATTGTNGTTAANAAAGATGCNGCNATTAANCTTGTTGAAGGAGGAACNNTTGACGGAATTGGAACAGCACTTTACAGNGGATTAAANCTNAAACAAGGAGCTCCACAGCAAACNAANTTTGATCGCTATCGTTTGATTCGACACGCAGAAGCTCCAAAAGCAATAGAGGTACATTTTGTCAATAATGGTATGTCACCAACCGGGCTTGGAGAGCCGATGTATCCACCTGTAATGGGCGCCTTAGCTAATGCCATGTACCAAGCTACAGGTANGCGTTTGTATCAACAACCTTTTGCTCAAAATTTAGACGTCTAACATGCTTTTTAGCTAGGGTATGATTGGAGTTGAAGAGGCTAGAAGAATTATTGCAGAAATTGATGTAGTGACTCTTAAAGTTCAAGTATTGTCTCTTGAANAAGCTTTGAGTTATGTCTTGGCGAAAAATCTTTATTGCCCCTTTGATTTGCCCTCCTTTGAGCAATCGATTATGGATGGGTATGCCATTCATTACAAAGAAAANGNCCCTTTAGAATTTGAGGTNATAGCNGAAATTCAAGCNGGTAGTAAAGCTACAGTAACATTAAATCAGGGCCAAGCAGCTCGCATTTTTACAGGTGCGCCGATTCCTTNNGGNGCNAANGCTGTGNTTATGCAAGAGCATGCTCGTCAGCTNGNAAATNNNCTNNATATTGANCATCCTCCAAAACCAAATCAACACATAAGAGCTNTAGGTTCAGATNTTNAAAANGAGCAGTTGTTGTTTGAGNCNGGTTTTCANCTTAATGCATCGAGTNTAGGNGTATTNAAAAGNTTAGGTTTTAANGAGGTANAAGTNTATCGAANGCCTNNAGTAANNATTGTTGTTACCGGGGATGAGTTNGTTTCAGAAGANCGNCCTCTTCAAAAAGGCGAAATTTATGAATCCAATTCTACGGTATTAAAAGCTGNANTAGAATNTAATGGTATTNNTGTTCAAAAAGTGTNTGCCGTAAAAGATGATTTTNAAGCCACTCGAGAAGCATTAAAAGAAGCCTTAAACAGTTCTGACCTAACCTTAGTTTCAGGAGGAATATCAGTTGGNNCCTATGATTTTGTCTATCGTAGTTTACAAGAATTAGCCGTTCAGACCTATTTTTATAAGGTCAANCAAAAACCAGGTAAACCCTTGTTTTTTGGANGGCTTAATCATAAATACCTCTTTGCACTTCCCGGTAATCCAGGATCTGCTTTGACTTGTTTTTATATGTATGTTTTACCCTTTATTAAGAGAATGCAAAATACCAGTGATTTTGAATCTNCCACTATTGGTTTAGCTCTTGAACAAGGCATTAGCAATACAACCGGAAGAGCTTTATTTTTAAAAGCAAAGCGAAACGGAAATAGGGTGCGCATNTTAGAACATCAAAGCTCTTCGAAATTGTTGGGNTTTGCCATGGCNNATATTTTGGTGTACATACCTGAAACAACCCGTGAATTGGCCGAAGGTACTTTAGTCGATTGCTTTATAATTGCATAAAACGATGTTTGATCCTCTTATACTTTTTNCAGTAGTTTTAGTGGTATGCGCTTTTATCTATTCGAGTGTGGGTCATGGTGGTGCAAGCGCTTATTTGGCGNTAATGGCCTTATTTTCTTTTGATACTNTTGTGATGAAACAGACGGCACTAAGCCTAAACCTTGTGGTTGCAGCGATTTCTTTCTTTCAGTTTTACCGCTTGGGATTTTTTAAACTCAAACTTTTTCTTTTTTTGGCACTGACCTCNGTTCCGACTTCTTTTTTAGGAGGCATGTTGACCTTAGAGTCCACGATGTACAAAATAATTCTAGGTCTATTTTTATTGGCNGCTGTGGCGCGTATGTTACTCAAGCCCGCTCAAAGAGAACTTCAAATTGAAGAAGAAAAGTTCAATGTTNTAGGNGCTTTAGTCATAGGCGCGTCAATAGGCTTTGTCTCGGGATTGATTGGAATAGGAGGAGGCATTATTCTTTCGCCTTTGCTTCTGCTTTTAAAGTGGGCCGATGTGAAAAATACCGCTGGAATTTCTGCTCTTTTTATTTGGGTTAATTCTGCTGCCGGACTCTCGGGTCAACTTCAAAGNGGCATTCAAATCGACGATCATCTTTTTTTGTTTATAGCCGTTGTNGCATTAGGCGCAATTTTAGGAGGATATTGGGGGTCTAAATCCCTTAGCTTTATTAATTTAGAGAAAGTNCTTGCAGTAGTTCTTGTTGCAGCTGCTGTAAAATTGATCGCATTTTAAATGAAAGTAGAAGTTCGNTTTTTTGGTCAACTCGTCGATAAACTTGGGTTAGCCTCATACGTTNTAGAAGTNAGTGCACTANAATANGAAGCTGTGCGCGATGNCTTAGAACAAGCATTCCCCGGTTTAAAATCAATGAGTTATCAGCTCGCTCAAAATAACGCTNTAATAGAAGGAGAAAACGCACTAGATCAAAGTNCCATAGACGTTTTTCCGCCCTTTTCTGGAGGATGAAAAAACACAGTAGGTATTTAAGACAGCAAACGCTAAAGGAGATAGGAGTTGANGGACAAAAGCAATTACTTNAGAGTCGAGTNTTGGTTATTGGGGCTGGAGGCCTTGGGTGTCCGCTTCTTCAGATTCTTGCCTCGACAGGAGTTGGGTACTTAACCGTTGTTGATTTTGATCGGGTAGCTACCCATAACCTTGCCCGTCAAATGCTCTTTAGAAATGAAGATGTAGGACGNTATAAGACTGAGGTCGTTACNGAATATCTCAAGGCTTATTTTCCAGATTGTAAAGTGGCTTATCACACTGNGTTATTACATGAAAACAATACCTCTGAACTAATNGGCACCCATGACGTTGTCGTAGATGCTACTGATGATATCAATACCCGTTATTTGATCAATGACTCTTGTGTACTACACAACAAGCCTTTGGTTTTTGCCGCTTTGTATAAGTTTGAAGGCCAATTGACCGTCTTTAATTATAANGGAGGCCCTAGTTTAAGATGTCTGTATCCNAAAAAACCGCAGTATCAGGAAATTCCAACTTGCGAACANTCTGGAATGCTAGCAACTNTTTCGAGTAGTTTAGCGCAATTTCAGGCTACCGAGGTNATTAAAGTGCTTTTGGATTTGCCCGGAGTTCTCAGCGGATCACTTTGGTACTACGATTTTTTAAACCACATCCAACGTTCGATTGAATTTAAAGTCAATCCAGTCCAACTCGAGAATATTAAGAACAAAAGATCTGAAGAGGAANATAAAATTCACATTTCAATAGAAGAACTAGGGAGTTATGAAGGCTATAATTGGGTNGATCTTCGCTCTGAAGAAGAGACACCTTTTTTACCATTTGAATTTATNTTTCNANTGCCTGTAAGCAGCNATAATTTTTTTGAAAAGCTCCAAAATCAATGTGAATCTGCCAAACCCATTTTGTTTTTCTGTCAATCGGGATCAAGAGCTAAAAAGGCTCAAGAATTATGCATGAATTCAGGTCTTCANAACTCATTCGCGCTACTTAATTCAATTGAAGATATTTCAACTTATCTTAGTGCTCAATGTCAATGAAAAATATATTTAAAACAGGAGCGATAAGTCCGCAGTTTATAGNNGAATCCATCGAAAAACATCAATCTAAAATTAAGATNGGAGCACATCAGACCTTCATGGGGCAAATNCGTCAAGACCAGCATGAGGAGCAAACTGTGGCANGCATTAGTTATTCGGCTCAAGAAGAGATGTGTAATGTGCTTGCTGAAAAGCTCAGAGAAGAAATGATTANCAAATACGATTTGAGCTGTATTCATATTTATCACAGTATAGGAAGGGTGAACGTAGGCGAACTTTGTTTTTTTGTTTTTCTCTCAGGAAGGCATCGGTCAAATACATTTCAAGCGATTGAAGAATGCGTAAATAGAGTGAAAGCTGAACTACCCATTTTCGGAAAGGAGATTTATGAAGACGAGTCACACAGTTGGAAAGTAAATACATAGAGAAGTGGTTGATATAACAGGAAAGAGTAATACCTTGAGAATNGCCCTTGCAGGCGCTGTGGTGAAAGTCGGAAGTTCCGAAACTATTACCGCTATTGAGCAGGGANAAGTGCCTAAGGGAGATGTTTTTGAAATGAGTAAGGCTGCTGCCTTGTTAGGTGTTAANAAAACACCTGAATTGCTACCTGATTGTCATCCATTACCNATTGAATCTACTAGAATTAGCTNTGAGATTATGGGTTTAGAAATTCACATCAAATGCGAAGTGAAAACCATTTACAAAACAGGAGTTGAGGTTGAAGCCATGCATGGTNCATCGATTGCAGCGCTCAATATGTATGATATGCTTAAGCCCATNGATAAGCAGGTTGAAATCAGTTCAATAAGGCTCTTGTCGAAAAAAGGAGGAAAGTCTTCANGAAATTACAATGGTCATCAGAAGAAAGCACTTGTAATAGTTTGTTCTGATCGGGTTTCTTCTGCTCAGGCTAAAGACGTTTCAGGTGGTGTTTTAGAGGATCTTCTAAGCAAAGACGGAGTCGAGCTTCTACCTAAGGAAGTTGTTGCTGATGAGATTGCAGAAATTCAAGAAAAAATAAAACAAGGAGTTGCAAAGGCNGATATTGTATTGATTACNGGAGGTACTGGTTTGGNCCAGCGAGACNACACTCCAGAAGCTTTACTCGCTATGCTCGACACCAGAATTCCAGGAATTGAAGAAACCATGAGAAATTATGGGCAACAGCGAAANCCTTTAGCGATGCTCTCTCGTTCTGTGGCAGGTCTTATCGATCAGACCTTAATCTTGGCCTTTCCTGGATCCACAAAAGGAGTTGAAGATTGTTACAAAGCCGTTTTTCCAGGAGCATTTCACCTGATTGACCTAATTAAAGGAAATCCCAAACACTNATGAAACCTTTAGTCGATAAGCATCAAAGAATGCATAATTATTTGCGTATTTCACTCACAGAAAAATGCAATCTGCGATGTACTTATTGCATGCCAGCAGAAGGAATTCCACTTATGCCGGCAGCTCATTTGATGAGTGCTGATGAAATTTTTGAAATTGCCACTCATTTTGTAAAGANGGGAGTAGATAAGATAAGATTAACCGGAGGCGAACCAACGGTTCGAAAAGATTTCAATCANATCATTGAANGTTTGTCGAGCTTACCTGTCAAATTGACTTTGACTACAAATGGTCTTACGATACATCGGCATATCGATGTCTTGAAAAAGGCTGATATCGACGTTATTAACATTAGTNTAGATTCTTTAGATCGAGAGAAATTCAAAAAAATAACGCTTAGAGATCAGTATGAGCAGCTCGAAGAAAACATGAATCTTTTAGACGCTCAAGGGTTTCGATTAAAACTCAACGTNGTTTTGCTCAAAGGTATTAATGACGATGAAATTATACCTTTTATCAATCTCTCCAAAGACCGCAACTGGCAAATTCGTTTTATCGAGTTTATGCCTTTTGATGGAAACAATTGGGACAGGTCTAAGACAGTGTCGTTNGAAGCGATACTAAAAACCGCTGAAAGTCATTATGGATCAACCCAAATTGAACGATTAAATGACGCTGCAAACGACACCGCTAAAAATTATAAGGTAGAAGGATTTACGGGTTCATTTGCCATTATCAGTACAGTTACCAATCCCTTCTGCGACAGTTGTAATCGACTTCGGTTAACCGCTGACGGAAAGTTAAAGAATTGTCTATTTTCTTCAGGAGAGTATGATTTATTGAGCTCACTTAGAACGGGAGAATCTTTCGATCGTGAAATTGATATTGCCTTGAGTAATAAGTTCGCAGCAAGAGCCGGATTGGACGACCCCAATGCTTTTAACAATCCTGAGAATCATAAGGATAACAGAAGTATGATTGCTATTGGTGGTTAAGTCTCAGTCTATCTTTTAACTTTTGATACATTTCGGGAGTGTCCATATCATCTAAATCTTCATGTACCGTTTTAACCAGTCGAAGATGGGTTTTATGTTTGAGGCAAACAGGTTTTGCTCCTCTATCATCTTCGAGTCCTACCAATTCTTTGAAGTAGGCAGAGGAAAATAGGCTTGGTATTCCACGGTATCCTTTTTCACTTGATGAAACTACTATAGTGTTGGTTTTAAAGGTAGCTAACATATTTTGTAGATGTGAAAGAGGAATGAAAGGCTGGTCAATAGTGACAATAAAAACACCTGTAGCCTCTGGGAAGTGAGTCTTGACATAATTGACCCCCACAGCAATACTCTTGCCCATACCTAGTTTGTAATTTGTGTTTTCTATGATATGTGAAGTCCGTAGGTTTTGGCTGAGAAGTGCATTGTGATTTGATCCGCTAACGACAATAACTGTCTGATTGATTTGCGAGTATTTATCGACGAGTTCTTTTATTAGCGTGGATTTATTCCAAGGCAGAAGGGCTTTAGAAGTTCCCATTCTAACTGAGCTTCCTGCTGTTAAAATTATTAAAGGTATACTTGAGATCAATCGATGTT
>NZIQ01000069.1 GCA_002691685.1 Flavobacteriaceae bacterium
TGGACTAAGTTGTAAGCGAAACTATCGTAATTGTCAATAAGAACTACTTTGGTCTTCATGCCCTGCTTATAAATTTTCTGCGATTTCTAAAGCCTTGTTGAGTGCCCCTAATTTATTATATGTTTCTTGAAGTTCTGAGCGAGAATCTGAAGCAGCCACAATTCCCGCTCCAGCTTGGTAATGCAATTTTTGTTGATGACTCAAAAAAGTACGAATCATAATGGCATGGTTAAAATTACCTTTAAAATCCATAAATCCAATTGCACCACCGTAATAGCCTCGAGGCATAGATTCATATTTATTAATCAATGTCATAGCCATGTGCTTTGGAGCGCCGCTAAGCGTTCCGGCTGGAAAAGTATCTGCGACTATCTTTAAACTCGACGTCCCCGATTTAATTTTGCCTATGACCTTTGAAACCAAATGAATGACATGCGAAAAATACTGAACCTCTCTATAGGTTTTAACTTCTACAGCATGTCCGTTTCGACTTAAATCATTTCTAGCCAGATCAACAAGCATCACATGCTCAGCGTTTTCTTTTTCATCCTCGGCCAATTCTCTAGCTAGTACTGCATCTTTCTCATCATTACCAGTTCTTTTATAGGTGCCTGCTATTGGGTGAATTTCAGCTTGATCATCCTTTATTATTATCTGAGCTTCTGGTGAAGAACCAAAAATTTTAAAATTACCGTAGTCAAAATAAAACAAGTACGGCGAGGGATTAATTGATCTCAGTGCCCTGTATACATTGAATTCGTCACCTCTAAATTGTTGTGAAAATCTTCGCGAGAGAACCAATTGAAAAACATCTCCTCTTTTGCAGTGTTCTTTGGCTTTATCAACTAGCACCTTAAATTCTTCATCTGAAGTAGTAGTTGAGTTATGACCAACATTATGATACTTATATTGGCCTTGAATACCTGAGTTTATAATTTGTTCAATCTCATCCAACCGATTCTCTTCTTTAAGATCATGAGAAAAAAGATAGGTTTCATTTTTGAAGTGATCAATCGCGATGATATACCTGTAGGCTGCGTAGTAAACATCTGGTATTTCTGAATGGTTTAAATCGATGTCAATGTCTTCAAAATACCGAACCGCATCGTAATTCATGTATCCAAATAGACCGTTATAAATAAATTTAAAGTCTAAATTATCAGATTCAAACTGTGCTTTGAATTCATCTAAATTTATCAGGACATCGCTTCGATTCAAAATAGGTTTAGAAATTATCTCACCCTCAGGATAGTTGATTTTAATTTCTTCGTTGTTCACACTGAACTGTGCAATTGGATCAAAGCAGATGTATGAAAAACTATTATCATTGGCATGGTAATCGCTACTTTCTAAAAGTATAGCATTGTGGAACTTATCTCTTAGTCTCAAATAAATACTAACAGGGGTAAGAGTGTCTGATATGATTTTCTTATAGTTGGTCTTTAATTTATACATATTTGCTATTTTAAGAACTAAAAAAGGCTTGTCGTGATGACAAGCCTTTTTTAAATAAATGGTAAGACGTGATCACTACACTACTGTGCACTACTCCACCACCAAATATTTTTGAGTTTTTTCATAATAGATGCTAATATAGAAACATATTGATTAAGTGCAAATACTTTTTAGTAATCGTTTATTCAAAAGTATAAATCAATTCATTTTCACTTAATCGAACTTTTGTCAAATGTTGAGAGCTGTCATTTTTACTTCGATATCCTAGTGTAAGAGATACTGTTGGTTTCCATAAAGTGGTGTTAATTTTTAGAATTTCAGCAAAGCGATGTTGATCAAAACCCTCTATAGCGGAGCTGTCAATGCGCAAGTCTGAAGCAGCCTGTAGGCCATATGACATAGCGATATACATTTGTTTGTCACACCATGCAGCCTGTTGGGCTTCAGGCCATTTTGTCAAAGCCTCTGTTACACGATTTTTATAGGATTCTACCTCTTTTAAATTTGGCTTCCTCTTAATTATAAGATTATTGAAATAACGGTCAATAATCATTGGATGAACAACGGTTGCATGCGCAAAAACCAACAAATCTGAAGCATCTGTTATCTGGCCTTGATTATAGGCTGCTGTTTTCAGTTCAGCTCTTACCTTATCTCCCTTAACATGGATAATTTTAAAGGGTTGCAGTCCGTATGATGTGGGAGCTAGATTGATAGCTTTTAAAATGAGCTCTAGGTCTTCGACTTCAATATTTTTAGACTTGTCGTACTTTTTGACCGCGTATCGCCACTCTCTAGAAACGAGAATTTCGCTTTTCATAGTCTTTTTTTGGTAAAGATAGCACATATTGAAAGTACATTGTATTTTTGACTATGCGCAGAATAATAATCGTAGTACCGGTATTATTGACTTTAATTTCGTGTAATTCTAAATCAAAGGATGTTCAAGTCATAACTATAGAGGAATTTACAAGTACTATTAATAAAACCCGGCAAAAAGAAAAACCAACCGTATATAATTTTTGGGCCACATGGTGCGCACCATGTATTGCAGAAATGCCTTTAATTGAACAATTTGCTCTAAAACATGAACTCAATTTGAAATTTGTAAATGTCGATCGTAAAAATTTATGGGAGACCAGAGTGCCACGGATGCTCAAAAAATTAAATCTTCAATCTGAAGTCTATTTATTGGATAAAGCTAAACGCAATAATTGGTATCAAGCAATTGATGAAAATTGGAAAGCAGGTTTACCAGTAACTCTTTTTACCGGTCGAGACAAAAAAGTGCTTTATCAAGGTGTTTTAGAGGAAGAAGATTTATTGGAAATAACGAATAAATTCAATGAAGAATTCATTGAGGACTATTAATTTTGAAAAAAAGATGAAATGTCAGATTTAAGTCAAGAGAAATGGGTAAATCAATTGTCAAAAGATGACAATGCAGTTATTGTAGATGTGAGAACCACCGAAGAACGAGCCGAGGGTTTTGTTGAGCGTTCTATTCACATGGATATTTATGAGCCACAAGATTTTATGAAATCCTTAGAAGGTCTTGATAAGTCAAAAAATTATTACATCTACTGTCGTTCTGGAAAGCGTTCAGGTCAGGCTTGTGCTGTTTTTAATCACAATGGAATTGTAAACACCTACAATTTAGCCTGTGGAATGCTGGAGTGGAATGGAGAATTAGTGCAATAATGAATGTCAATTCTAAATTGTATCACCTCATACATTTCGCCCAAAGAAGAGGTTTTGAAGTCTGTCAAAGAATTGCAGAGAGATGGGGTATTCGAGCGCGGGTGGTTCGACTCAGTTTTATTTATTTGACTTTTGTCACCCTAGGCTTTGGTTTTGCATTGTATCTTTTCTTTGCGTTTTGGATAAAAATCAAAGACATGGTCTACACCAAAAGAAATTCTGTATTCGATTTATAATTTGAAGTGTGAACTGCTTCTTTTTAGCATTAGAAGTGTTTTAATTTCCCAAAAAAGTAATGAGTTAAGCATGTGCCTCTAGAATAATTTCTTACTTTGGGCTCTTGTTATTTAAAACACCTAATTATGAAAAAATTATTGAGTTTCTTGTTCTTTGTCAGTATGAGTTTGAGTGCAGTTGCACAAGAAGTAGGCTTCGATCAAAAAATAGATCAGGCGTTTAAACCTGTATCTGACTTTTTCAATACCGTAATCTTTTTTCCAGTCTTTGGCACACCTTTCGTGCTAATTCTTCTCGTAGGAAGTGCGTTGTTTTTCACGATCTATTTCGGCTTCCCAAATATTAGACACTTCGGAACCGCTATCAATGTAGTGCGTGGAAAATACGATGAATTTGAAGGTCAAGGAGGAGTGCACAAATCAGAAGTGAATGAGGTTGATGGGGATCTCGCAGACACTATAAAAGATGAAAGCGAAGAGGGTGAGGTAAGCCATTTTCAGGCTCTGGCCACCGCTGTATCGGGAACTGTAGGTAATGGAAATATTGCCGGGGTTGCTCTAGCTATTGCATTAGGAGGCCCAGGCGCAACATTTTGGATGATCATTTGCGGGCTTTTAGGAATGTCTACAAAATTTGTAGAATGCACCCTAGGTGTCCAATATAGAGACGTAGATGAAAATGGTGTGGTCTTTGGAGGACCTATGTATTACATAAAGAAAGGACTGGCCAATAAAGGCTTTGTCCAATTAGGTAAAGTAGCTGCTGCATTATTCGCTGTTTTTTGTATTGGTGGATCTTTTGGAGGAGGTAATGCTGCCCAATCGAATCAGGCTACAATTGTATTGAAGGAACTTCTAGGATTAGAAAGCACAATTGCAGGTACAATGATTGGATTAGTTTTAGCTGTTTTAGTTGGTATAATTATTATTGGTGGAATTAAGAGAATTGCCTCTGTGACTGAAAAGATCGTTCCTTTTATGGCGGTTTTATATATCGTAGCTTGTTTGTACATCATTTTGAGCAATTTCGCCTTAATTGATGACGCTATTGGTATTATTTTCAGAGAGGCATTTAATCCAAGAGCTGCTGGCGTTGGAGGAGTTATTGGGGTGCTACTTATAGGTTTTAGGAGAGCTGCGTTTTCTAATGAAGCCGGAGCTGGATCGGCATCCATTGCGCATTCCGCAGTTAAAACAAAATACTCTGCTTCTGAAGGTCTTGTTGCGCTGTTAGAGCCCTTTATCGATACTGTCGTAATCTGCTCAATGACTGCTTTAGTCATTGTCATTTTCAATATGGGTGGATATTTTGAGTACGGTGGAGTTGATGGAGTTGTTATAATCGATGGATTAAAATACGAAGGAGCTGGAATTACAAGTAAAGCATTTGCGAATTACATTCCTTACTCTAACATATTCTTGACTGTAGCGGTGGTTTTATTTGCTGTATCTACAATGATTTCATGGTCTTATTACGGGTTACAATCTTGGAAATTTTTATTTGGTAGAGGAAGACGCACAGACCTTACGTACAAGTTTTTATTTCTTGTTTTTATTGTGATTGGTGCTGCGGCAAGTATGGATAGTATTTGGGCATTTTCTGATGCTATGATTTTCGCTATGGTCTTTCCAAATATGATTGGACTTTACTTTTTGTTCCCAGAAGTAAAAGAACACTTAAGAACTTATCTAAAAGCGATTAAAGGTTAGTAGGTAGACTTTTAATGAAATATAAAATTCCCTTTCGCTTCAATTCTCATGAACGAAAGGGAATTTTTTTAGTACTGCTGGTTTTATTCTTTTTATTTCATCTAAAACGAGAAATAATTAAAGTTCTAGAGCTAACTAAGCCTCGTTATACGATACAGGTCTTAGAGCTCGATTTGAAGTTAAAATCAAATTTGAAAGACCAAAAAACGTCAAATTTTCCCACAGCATTTCAACAAAATAGACCCCCCCTGGTCTAGACAACAAAAATCACCCCCTTAAACTTTTGGGTGAAATTAATAGTGCAGATACCTCACAATTAAAACGTATTCAGGGCATTGGTTCTGTATATTCAAACAGAATTATAAAATTCAGGAAAAGACTTGGAGGATTTGTTGATATCGAGCAATTAGGCGCAGTTTATGGTTTAAAAGAAAATTTAGTGGATAGTATTAAGAAGTATTTTACTTTAGATATTTTAAAGGTTAAAAAGATTCAGCTAAAAGATGCGAATTCGTATGAATTGAAACGATATCCATTTTTGAGTGAAAATTTAATTGACGAATATTTAGAATTTCGAGCAAAAAGTAGTTCGGAATCAATGGATAGTTTGACTAACTTTTTTAAAAAAAGATTAAACAAATATGATTTTTATCTTTTATCTTTGTATACAAAGCCAGAGTTATGATTACAGAATTAAAAGGAGTTATGAATTTTGATTATTCCGAAACTCAACGTCTAGTAGGGGAATCGGCCAAGCAATTTGCGCATCAATACATAGCACCAAATGTTAGAGATTGGGATGAGACACAGTTTTTTCCTAAAGAAGTGTTGCACAAGGCAGGTGAGTATGGCTTCATGGGGATAATAATACCAGAAATGTATGGTGGTGCAGGTCTGTCTTATCATGAGTATATCACTATTATTGAAGAAATCACGAAAGTAGATCCGTCTATTGGCTTATCAATTGCTGCTCACAATTCGCTTTGCTCGAATCACATTTACGAATTCGGAAATGAAGAGCAAAAACAGAGATGGTTGCCGAAATTAGCTTCTGGTGAGTGGATTGGAGCCTGGGGAATTACGGAGCACAATACAGGTAGTGATGCTGGAGGAATGGCAACGACAGCAATTAGAGATGGTGAACATTGGGTCCTCAACGGAGCAAAAAATTTCATTACACATGGTAAAAGTGGAGAAATAGCAGTGGTCATTGCAAGAACTGGAGAAAAAGGTGATGCTCATGGAATGTCCGCTTTTGTCGTCGAACGAGGAACTCCTGGCTTTACTCACGGTAAAAAAGAGGATAAATTAGGTATGAGAGCTTCAGAAACGGCAGAAATGATTTTTGAAAACTGCAGAATACCTCATGAAAATATTCTAGGGAAAATAGGTGATGGATTCATTCAATCAATGAAAATTTTAGATGGTGGAAGAATTTCAATCGGGGCATTAGCGCTCGGAATTTCCAAAGGAGCTTACGAAGCCTCGCTTAAATATGCCAAGGAAAGAACGCAATTTGGTAAACCTATATCCGAGTTTCAAGGGATTTCTTTTAAGCTTGCCGATATGTGTGTAGAAATAGAGGCTGCAGAATTGCTATTACACAAGGCTGCTTTTTTGAAAAACGAAAAGCGCAAGATGACATTGAATTCTGCGATTTGTAAATTATATGCTTCAGATAGTTGCGTTAAAATAGCCAACGATGCCATACAGATTCATGGCGGTTATGGTTATCTCAAAGACTTTCCAGTAGAAAAGTTCTACAGAGATGCTAAACTCTGTACTATAGGNGAAGGNACATCAGAAATNCAAAAAGTAGTNATTTCAAAAAATATTNTAAAATAGCTGGTATAAGTATAATTTAGTTTTATATTTGCAGCCTAATAATAAAGAAAGGAGGTGCTTTAATGTTAATNATTCCAGTAAAAGANGGTGAAAATATAGATAGAGCTCTTAAGAGATACAAGCGCAAGTTCGATAGAACAGGCACTATGCGTCAACTAAGAGGTAGACAGCAGTTTACNAANCCTTCGGTGCGTAGAAGAGCAGAANTTCAAAAAGCGCAGTATATTCAAACATTAAGAGATCAAGAACAAATTTANACTTGTCTTTGAACNANATATANAATCCCAAGCNNNNAANGCNTGGGATTTTTTTATTTTAGTACCTCAATAATNGAAATCTATTGGAAACTAGAAATCAAGCTTTTCTCACTGAATATTTTNAATTTTTAAACGTACAAAAGAATTTATCGNTTCATACAATCAAGGCTTATCAAAGTGATTTGANGAANTGTTTGCANATNCTTGAATGCGAAGGAATATCATTTGAAAATATCAATACGTTAAGCTATANTCAATTGAGAGTTTGGTTNATTCATTTAATGCNNNAGCAATTGAGTCATAGTAGTATNAATCGNAAAACNGCAGCCNTAAATTCGTATTTNANATTTGCCTTAAANAAAGGNTGGGTTTCACAAAATCCCATGGANAATCACAAGTCTTTAAAGTTTGAAAAAAAGACAATGNTNCCGTTTTCAAAAGAAGAGATCAATGCGCTATTCAATCTCGAAATTGATGATGAGAACTNTGAGCAGCTGAGGGATATGACAATCTTAGAGTTNNTCTATAGNACNGGTCTTCGNAAATCAGAATTGATTCACTTAAAGCTTNTNGATGTNGANTTAANTNCTAGAACAATCAAAGTNCTNGGTAAACGAAATAAAGAACGNTACATACCGCTTATACANCACACNTCTNATCGATTATCNAAATATTTAAATGTGAGAAANAATCTTTTCGAAGGTTTCTCANCNTCTTATCTTTTNCTTACTGNCAAGGGGCAAAAAATGTATCCTAATCTTGTAAATCGNATCGTAAATGCGTATCTTAAAANAGTATCAGTTAAGATCAAAAAAAGNCCTCATGTTTTGAGGCACACTTTTGCGACACATCTTTTACAAAACGGAGCAGATATNAATTCTGTCAAAGAGTTACTAGGTCACAGTTCNTTGGCCGCAACGCAGATTTATACACANGCGGATATCGNGCTCCTCAAGGAAGTTCACAAAAATGCGCATCCAAGGGGTNAAAATGATTNANNCTGATAGTANGTTTAACCTTAAATACTNCAGCCTATGAATNTCAACATTCAAACTAGAAATTTCAATCCCAAAGGAGATCTTATNGATTTTAGCCACAANCGNTTANAGAAGCTNCTAAAGTTCCATGACNGAATTGTAAAAGTTGAACTTNTNATGAAAATTGAAAATAGTTCTGAGAAGNAGAATAAATTTGCTGAAATCGATGTGANAATTCCAGGAGAACAAATCGTCGTTAAAAAACAATGCAAATCATTCGAAGAGGCTATTGATANCGCNTCTGNTGCAGTTGAAAGACTNCTGATAAAGCATAAAGAGAANGCCAAATCCATGGTGTGATTTTTTNTCATNAAAATGTTTCATTTAAAAAAAACTTTTCTCTACATTTGCAGTCCGTTAGAAATAGCGGACTTTTTTTGTTAAAGAAGTCGAGATTTTGCCGGTGTAGCTCAGCTGGCTAGAGCAGCTGATTTGTAATCAGCAGGTCGTGGGTTCGAGTCCCTCCACCGGCTCCAATATGTGGAGGAAGTCTAGGCAAAAAGAACGTTTTGAGGGGAGATACTCAAGCGGCCAACGAGGACAGACTGTAAATCTGTTGTTTTTTAACTTCGCAGGTTCGAATCCTGCTCTCCCCACAAAATACACACTACGCGAGTGAGGTGTATCAATGCGGGAGTAGCTCAGTTGGTAGAGCGTCAGCCTTCCAAGCTGAATGTCGCCGGTTCGAACCCGGTCTCCCGCTCAACCTTTAAGCCGATGTAGCTCAGGGGTAGAGCGTTTCCTTGGTAAGGAAAAGGTCGGGGATTCAAGTT
>NZIQ01000070.1 GCA_002691685.1 Flavobacteriaceae bacterium
CACTAATTTTTGTAAATCAGCATCTAATTCTGCAACTTTTTTTCCTTCAGCTACAGTTCTTACAATAACTCCAAAACCTTTTGGTTTAATACTGGTTACAAGTCGTTTCAGTCGATCTTTTTCTTCTCTGCTTTCAATTTTTTGAGAAACAGAAACTCGATTCGAAAAAGGTACAATGACTACATATCTTCCCGCAAGAGATAATTCTGAGCTTATTCTGGGGCCTTTGGTAGATATAGGTTCTTTTACAATCTGAACTAGGATGGACTGATTGGATTTAATAACATCATTTATACTACCGGTTTTCTCGATATCTTTTTCAAAAGGGAATTTTTCGAGATTGTAAGATTTACTTTTGTTTGTTCTTATTCCTTTGATAAATTTTAGCATTGAACTCAACTGTGGCCCTAGATCGTGGTAGTGAAGAAATGCATCTTTATCATATCCAACGTCTACAAAGGCAGCGTTTAGTCCAGTTACAGATTTTCTGATTTTTGCTAAATATATATCTCCAACTGAAAAGCTGCTGTCCACTTCTTCGCGGTGCAGCTCGATAAGTTTACCTTCTTTAAGTAAAGCAAAATCAACAGTGTCTGAACTAGTTCTTATAATTAATTCATTATTCACTGTTATATATTTTAGTATGCGCTATCTGCGCAAAATTTAAACAATTGTGATAAAAATCACGTTAACCATCATGTCAAAGAACGTGTTTTACGGAAGATTATTTCTTCTTGTGTCGGTTAGCTCTTCTGCGCTTTTTGCGCTTGTGAGTAGCTACCTTATGTCTTTTTCTCTTTTTTCCACTCGGCATAGTATAGCACTTAAAGTTAGATTAATAAATTATTTTACTTGAACGTTACTCTTTACACTTTCCACAAAAACTTTTGCAGGTTTAAATGATGGAATATTGTGTGCAGGGATTTTAATAGTTGTGTTTTTTGAAATATTTCTTCCTGTTTTTTCAGCTCTTGTCTTAATGATAAAGCTTCCAAAACCTCTTAGATAAACATTGTCACCACTCTCAAGTGAACTCTTTATTTCGTTCATAAAAGATTCTACTGTTGCTTGGACATCCCCTTTGTCGATTCCTAATTTTTCCGAAATATTGTTTACTAAGTCTGCTTTCGTCATTTTATTTGTTTTTTTGGCACGCAAATATATAAATTAAAACTTTGTTTAACTCTAAAACGCTACATTTTAGTGTTATAAAGCACAATTTTAATGATAGAGTCATTTCGTAAAGGTCTGCAGCAATGGTATGAATTCAATAAAAGAAGTTTGCCCTGGAGGCAAACCAAGAACCCTTATCTCATTTGGTTAAGTGAAATAATACTTCAACAAACCAGAGTAGAACAGGGTTTGCCATACTTTGAAGCCTTTTCGAAAGCGTATCCAACTGTATTTGATTTGGCGTCGGCAAAAGAAGAAGAGGTTTTAAAATTATGGCAAGGTTTAGGTTATTATAGTAGAGCTCGAAATTTGCATCAAACCGCAAAATACATCGTTGAAGAATTGAAAGGGGAATTTCCTAGATCCTATGACGGACTTATCCAACTCAAAGGAGTAGGTCCCTATACAGCTGCTGCAATTGCCTCTTTTTGCTTTGATGAGCCAAGGGCTGTTGTCGATGGAAATGTTTATCGAGTTCTCGCTCGAACATATGGGATCAAGACACCTATAAATTCTTCCTTAGGTGTTAAAGAGTTTCAGCAACTCGCCAATGAACTTCTCGACAGCGAGAAACCTGCCGCTCATAATCAGGCGATAATGGAATTTGGTTCTCAACAGTGTAAACCTAAAGCTGCACTTTGTGAAAAATGTTTTTTTAATGAAAAATGTTATGCCTTTCAAAAACAAGTGGTTGCTGATTTTCCAGTAAAGGAAAAAAAGATAAAAATCAAAAAGCGAACGCTACATTATTACATCGTTTTGGATCCTCAAAAAAGAACGTTATTGCACAAAAGAGTACATAAAGATATTTGGCAAAACCTTTACGATTTTCCCCTTATTGAACAACCTTTAAAACCATCTTTTCAAGAAATTGTAAAATTACTTGCGAAAAAAGGTGTTTATGGGTTAAGGCAGCATTGGCTTTGGAGCGAAGACCCCTTAGTACATAAATTGTCTCATCAAGAGTTGTCTGTTTCTTTCACAGTTCTCGAAGTCACAGATAATTTAGAAGAACATAAGGAGGCCGTGCACTGGTCTAAACTGCAATTTTATGCTGTTCCAGTTCTTATCCAAAATTTTATAAATCGATTTAAATTTTAGTACTTTTATCTTATGAGCGGAACGTTAAATAAAGTCATGTTAATCGGTCACTTAGGTGATGAAGTTAAAATGCACTACTTCGAAGGTGGCAATTGTATTGGAAGATTCCCCTTAGCTACTAACGAGTCATATACCAATCGACAGAGTGGAGAAAAAGTAACTCAAACGGAATGGCACAATGTTGTTCTGAGAAACAAAGCTGCCGAAATATGCGAAAAGTACTTAAAAAAAGGCGACAAAATTTATATTGAAGGCCGATTAAAAACAAGACAGTGGACAGGTGATGATGGTCAAAATCGTTATTCGACTGAGGTACATGCCTCGGATTTTACTTTCCTTACACCCAAAGAGCAATCTGGAGCATCTTCTGTAATGTCAAATGCTTCAGTTCAGCAATCTAATGCACATACTTCTTCAACATCGAATGACTCTATGGTTGTAGAGGATCAAGAAGATGATCTTCCTTTCTAATATAAAATTCAGTTGATTCCGACTAAAACATGCTGATTCAAATCTTAGTTTTGATCCTATTGCTTGCGGTTTCTGCCCTTATTTCAGGTGCTGAAGTAGCTTTATTTGGTTTGAGTAAGACAGCGGTTGAAGAAATTACAGCCTCTTCTGAATTTGCAGGTAAACGCATTTCTAGGCTATTAGGGAAGCCTAAAAAACTATTAGCGACAATTCTGATAGCTAATAATGCAATAAATATTGCTGTGGTTTTACTTTTTGCTGAATTGGGTTCGATCTGGTTTGAGGGAAACACAGCTGAACTCTTTGGAATTATCAAGGTGAGAACGCTATTAGATATCGCAATTGCTACGATTTTAATTTTGTTATTTGGTGAAATTCTACCCAAAATATACGCCAACAGAAACCGTGCTAGCTTCTCTGTATTCATGAGTCGACCTTTACTGGTCTTAGATGTACTTTTTGGATTTGTATCTACACCTATGCAAAAAATAATGGAATTTTTAGAAGATCGTCTAGCCAAGCGTAAGACTAATATCAGCGTAAATCATTTAACACATGCGCTAGAACTTGCATCTGAAAAGGATACCACTAAAGAAGAGAAAAAAATTCTTGAAGGAATAGTAACTTTTGGAAACACTGACACCAAACAGGTTATGCGTCCTCGGATTGATATTTTTGCTATTGGAAACGACCTTTCTTTTCAAGAATTGTTGAATGAAATACAGAGTAATGGCTATTCTAGAATTCCAGTGTACCAAGAGCATATTGACACGGTGATTGGAGTGCTGTACGTAAAAGACCTCTTACCCTACTTAAATGAAAAGGATTTCAGCTGGGTTGATTTACTTCGAGATCCTTACTTCGTTCCTGAAAACAAAAAGCTTGATGATTTATTGGTTGATTTTCAAGAACAAAAAAAACACTTAGCCGTTGTGGTTGACGAATATGGAGGTACTTCAGGAATCGTAACCTTAGAAGATATAATTGAAGAAATTGTTGGTGATATAAGCGATGAATTTGATGATGATGATTTGATTTATTCTAAGATAGATCACCTTAATTATGTTTTTGAGGGAAAAACCAATCTAAAGGATTTTTATCGTGTTACACATATAGAGGATTTGACTCTATTTGAATCTTCTAAAGGCGAATCTGAAACTATTGCTGGCTTTGTATTAGAAATTGCACAAGGGTTTCCTAAAAGGGGAGAGACTATTCGTTTTTACAATTACAAATTTGTTGTAGAGAGTTTAGACAATAGAAGGCTAAAGCAAATAAAAGTAACTTTACCCAATGAGAATTAGTCTTTTTATTCTTTGGTTGATCCTATTAAATGCCTGTCAAACCCAAAGTACACCCAAGCCTCGTGCTGAGATAAGAATTGATATTCCAGCAGCTGTCTACGTTGAAATTACCCCAAATGATTGTACATTCTCGTTTGATCAAAATAAAATTTCTGATTTAAGGGTTGGAAGAAATTGTCAACTCAAAATAGAGTATCCGAGCATCAAAGGCGATTTGTATATGACTTATAAGGCTGTAAATGGCAATATTGAATCTCTTTTGAGTGATGCGCAAAAACTATCAAGAGAACATATGATTAAGGCTGATAATATAGTGGAGCAACCTTATATTGATCCTTCAAATACTGTTTACGGCATGTATTATGAGGTTATTGGAGATGCTGCTTCACAAGCTCAGTTTTATCTGACGGACAGTGTTCAGCATTTCTTGACAGGGTCGCTTTATTTTAGGACTAAACCCAATTATGATTCAATTTATCCTTCAGCGGTATATATCCAAAATGACATTCGTGTTCTCATGGAGAGCTTACGTTGGACGGATTAATACCTACTTCAAATAATTTTCCGCATCTGAAATCGCCAAGAGTATTGCCTCTTTAACTTCAGTAATTGCTATTTTTTCTTGTGCGAGAACTTTTCGTTTCTCCTTACTCAATTCTGCACCATTCATGATTTCATCTGAATTAAATTTTGTGCCAAATGCCTGCATCCAATTCATCATTTCTTCATGGGCATGAACCAAATTATCAAATTTTGCCTTAGCCAAACTATCTTCTTTGATTAAGGGTTTAAGTTCGGCACTTAATTTGGCAATAGTACTCATTTTTGGCATAACCTCATCGTGTATGTCAAGCACAATACTCATTCTAACTTGTTCTGGTTCTTTCGACGTTTGTTGTTTGTTGACTTGAAAATTACAGGAACTTACACAAAGGATTATCGAGAAGAAGATTGTAGTTTTCTTCATTTTTGTGAGATTGTAAAAAGGCGCCCTTCAAGGGCGCCTTTGAAGTTTATTTTATTACTGCTTTTTCCACAATAAAATCAATTAATTGTGGACCTAAACTTTGAGAGAGTTTGTAAGGATATAAAACTCCTGAAACAGGTCTGTAATCGTCGTACATTGTATTTTGCTCAAAACTTTGTCCTTGCATTTCAACACTTACTGTTTCTTGTAATTTAAGCCCTGTTTCTATGGCGTAAAAGGCTTTTCGCTTTTCTGATACTTGAAGTGCATATGCGTCTACTCCATTTACATTTTCAATGCCATTTAAGCTAATGTCTTTTTTATTCAACCATAGTAACTCTTTAACAAATGCAGATTCCTCAATAGCCTCTTTTAATTCTTCTTGATTGAGGTCTTTTCTTTGACCTTGAGTGAGCTGATATCCAGTATTTCCTTCAATGACTGCCTTTTGCATAGTCGACCCCATCATATTGAGCTCTTGTATAAATTGGTCTTCTCCAGCTTTATTCAATTTTAATTCGAGTTTCATACCTTGTACTTCGGCTACGGCTTCAATTTCATAGGCATTAATTGCTGAAACGGCTTCTATCCCTCCTATCGCATCTATATAGGCCTTAAGTACTTTTTTAGCGGTGAGGTCTGCAGGAAGCTCTTTTTTATACTCAGGCTTAGTGGTTGGATTAGCTTCGACATCAAAGTAATTGACTTGGAGTGTTCTCCCTTGAAAATTAACTTTTTCTAAATTTTCTAAAACCTCACTACCCTTGCCAACAACGACTACTCTGGCATTATCAGTTTTAAAATATTTCTTTGCTGTTGCTAAAACATCTTCTTTAGTGATCTCATCAATAGACTTGAGATAGTTTTGATAAAAATCATCGCTGAGGTCCTCACTTATCGTGTTTATAGCAAATCCTGCAACTGTATTTGGACTTTCTAGAGAACGAATGAACCTACCCTTGTATTTGGCTTTGGCACTTGCGAGTTCTTGGTCAGTAACTAAATCTGTAGTTATGTTTTTCATTTCCTTTAAGATTTGAACTACAGAACTATCAGTGACGGCATTTCTAACCTGAGCAAAAGCTCTAAATCGAACAGGACTGTACTTGTCATTACTTATATTGGAGTAAGATCCATAGGTATAGCCTTTATCTTCCCTGAGGTTCAAAAATAATCTGCCTTCAGCACCTCCACCAAGAATCTGGTTGGTTAAAAGCGCAGGTAGATAGTCTGCATCTTTCATTTTGAGGTCAATGATATTTTGCACCATTACCTCAGATTGTACTGCATTGGGCATATCTATGAAGTTGATTTCTGTTTGGGCAACATCCGTTGGCATTTTAAAAGGTCTTGTTGAGACCGGTGAAGGTTTCCAAGATTTGAAACTCTTTTTTACCATTTTAAAAACATCTTTGGTGTTGACGTCACCTATAACCACGATGTAGGCGTTAGACGGATTAAAATTTTGGGCGTATGCGTTTTTAACGTCTGCGAGGCTAATTCTATTGATGCTTTCTTCTGTGATAAATTCACCATAGGGATGGTCTTTTCCATAAGCCAAAGCCCCTTGAACTAAACTGGCTATAGCCGATACATCTTTTTCTCTAGATTCTAAGTCAGCGAGAATGATATTTTTTTCCTTGTCAAACTCTTCTTGTGTGAAATTGGGTTGAAGAGCAGCCTCGGCCATCAATTCGAGAATTCTTGGAAAATATTTGGACAATGTACTTGCGAATCCACCCTCAGAGCCAAAGTTTAAGCGAGCTCCTAAGAAGTCGATTTCTTCGTTAAATTCATCTTTTGATATATTTTTTGAACCTTTTCCAAGGAGTGAAGATAATAGTGATCCTACACCTGCCTTGTCTCCTTCAGAATAAGGAGCATTGTCAATGGCTAATTGAATGGAGACTCTAGGCAACTTGTGGTCTTCTACAATTAAAAGCTTGATGCCGTTTTTAAGGTTATAGCGAGCTGCCTCTTTTAAGTTAATTGTTGGAACCGGCCCAGGTTCTGGTTGTTTTGATCTGTCGATTTCGATTTGAGCTTGGGTACTCACCCAACATCCGAAAATACTCAGTATAAGGATTAAATTTTTCATTTCTATTCTTCAGTATTTTGTTTAGGAATNTATTTTAATTCAACTCGACTTTCGGCNTTGAGGTATTTTTGAGCTANNGCTCTNATATCNTCTCTGCTNATGCNTCGNATAATTTCTAATTGNGTATTGATNAGGTCTGTATCTCCGTANAAGACATTATAGCGNGCAAGTGAATTGGCAATACCTTGAACAGAGCTNTTAGAACTNACAAAATCGTTTTCGAATTTGTTNAGTANTTTCTGATAGTCNTTNTCNCTNATCAANTCTGTTTTTAACTTCTCAATTTCATCGTCGATTTCNANGATNAAGTCNTCCATNGTNTTCTCTCCNAAAGGAAGNCCTCCTAGGAGATAGGCGCCGTAATCNTCTAATCCNTAGTTAANAGCAAAAATTTGAAGNGCCATTTGNTTGTCATCAACTAATCTTTTTTGAAGTTTAGAACTTTGACCATCGCTCAAATANGTNGAGATCATNTTNANNNCGTAAGCATCACGGNTCGCTTGACCAGGAGTTCTATACCCTAAAAGTATNANAGGNATTTGAATNTTNGGNTCTTCAAAAGAAGTTTGAANGGTTGAAGTAATNGGNTCTTCTTCATATNTNNTTTTANNGANNTNCTTNCCTCTNGGNATGGGTCCAAAGTAAGATTCNATCAAGGCTTTTGNTTCGNCNGNTTNNAAATCACCNGCNACTACAAGTGTTGCATTGTTTGGCACGTAATAAATCTCNTTGAAGGCTTTAAAATCCTCTAGAGTNGCTGAAGCCAAATGGTCTANTGAACCNATNACTGACCAGTTGTAAGGNTGTTTAGTAAATAGGTTTTTAAACATTTGTTCNACGAGCTGTCCNTANGGNGAATTGTCNACNCTCANACGACGTTCNTCTTGNACGACCTCTTTTTGNGTATCNANACCAATTTGATTGATTACCGGATGCAATAAGCGCTCACTTTCGAGCCANAGNCCTAGCTNTAAATTATTCGAAGGAAATAANTCGTAGTAATANGTTCTGTCTTGCGTTGTNTTTGCATTGTTGTCACCTCCGTTCGANGAAACAATTTTGAAAAAGTCACCACGCTCAATATTTTCAGTTCCNTCAAACAANANNTGNTCAAAGAAATGNGCAAAGCCTGTTTTGTCGGGATTTTCATCTTTTGANCCTACGTGGTACATNACNGANGTAACNACNATAGGNGCACTGTTATCTNTGTGTAAAATNACGTGNAATCCATTGTCTAAATCGTATTCTTCNTAGGACACCTGTTGTGCATTAGCACCTATGAACAGCAATGTCATTAGAANACTTAAANNGTGAAGTTTAGTAAATTTCATTTAATGTNTTTTAAAAATTTATGAGTATCAAAAATTNATAACGNAAAGATACAAAGTAGAAAGGAGCANAATTCACTGAAGAATTGAAATTATTTCAAATTTCTGATTATATTTGCACCCGCTTAAATTAAAAGTAAATTAACGTATGTACGCAATTGTAGAGATGGCAGGGCAGCAATTTAAAGTTGCGAAAGACCAAAAAGTTTTTGTGCATCGTTTGAGTGAGGACGAAGGAAAAAAGGTGACTTTTGACAAAGTATTTCTCATTGAAGACGAAGGCAAAGTAACTGTTGGCGCCCCAGTCATAGAAGGTGCAGCTGTNNANGNAAAGATTTTACAGCACCTTAAAGGCGATAANGTNATCGTCTTTAAAAAGAAAAGAAGAAAGGGTTACAAAACTAAGAATGGTCACAGACAATACCTTTCNGAAATTGTGATTGAAAGTATTTCNGCTTCAGGGAATAAGCCNAAGNCTAAGNCTANAGNANCTGAAAGTAAACCCGCACAAAAAGAAACGGCNNCCGNAAAAGAGACNGCAAAAAAAGCANCAAGTCCAAAAGCAGAAGCAGNGGATTANAGTGCGATGACTGTGGCTGAATTGAAAGCTGTTGCNAAAGAAAAAGGAATCACTGGAATTTCTGCGATGAAAAAAGCAGAGTTAATTGCAGCNATTCAAAAATAATTAAACACTAGAGCATTATGGCACATAAAAAAGGAGTTGGTAGTTCTAAAAACGGTAGAGAGTCAGAATCGAAACGACTCGGNGTAAAAATATTTGGAGGTCAAACTGCATTNGCTGGAAANATNATTGTACGNCAGAGAGGTACAAAACACAATCCAGGTGAGAATGTTTATGNTTCAAAAGATCACACACTTCACGCTAAAGTGGATGGTGTTGTTAANTTCGAAAAGAAATCAGGAGGNAAATCNTTCGTTTCTATTGAAGCTTTTGAAGCCTAGTAGANNACTANAGTTTCATTCTGAATNAANATAGAGAACCATGCTNGNGNTAGCATGGTTTTTTTTATGCCAAAATATCACGTATGATTTTTAGGTGGTGCTCATTGTGAATGACTATAAATTGAAGAGTCTCTTTAGTATTAATAANNCCTAATTTAGGGTGATNAAAGTGTAAATTCGCAGGAGCATCAGTTGTTTTTTGTAGCNTNACAANTACNTCATNTAAATGACGTTGTAGATCATTTANTTCAGGATTTTGTNCTGCTGGACGNACAACNTTGGGTGCTTTTGCACTTTTTCTAGGAATGTATTTCAATAGAAAAAACAGCTTTTTCGTGACGACTTGGNACANTGAACTNTTTGTAGANNCCNTTTCTTGTAGGGCTTCTGCACTAAATTCGNCTACTANTAAAGNGTGTTCAATGTGCCATCCTACAGAAGCTTCAGAAANACTTGGTTTTACAACCGCTGCTTTTGAAATGACTTCGTTTAAGGNCNNAANGCTTTCTTCAATAGGAGACTTAATAGCGATAGTATTCAGGTTTAAATGGTCCCTTTACTGCNACACCNATATAATNGGCTTGATCNTCTTTGAGNTTAGTNAGNTCAGCGTCTAATCGNGAAAGGTGAAGTTCTGCCACNNGTTCATCTAAATGCTTNGGTAACATGTATACTTTNGCNTCGTAGTTTGCAGAATTNTTCCANAATTCGATTTGTGCTAGGGTTTGATTGGTAAAGGANTTGCTCATCACAAAACTCGGATGTCCTGTAGCGCAACCTAAATTAACCAAACGACCTTCGGCTAGNACAANAATGTCGTTTNCATCNACNGTATATTTATCTACCTGTGGTTTGATTTCCACTTTCGACGAGCCGTAATTACTGTTCAGCCAAGACATGTCGATTTCATTGTCAAAATGACCNATNTTACATACAATAGCCTTGTCTTTCATAGCNTTAAAGTGAATATCACNAACNATATCTTTGTTTCCTGTAGCTGTNATAATGATATCTGCTTTTGGAANAAGGGTTTCCAAGGTTTTGACTTCATAGCCATCCATACAAGCTTGTAGGGCACAAATAGGATCAATCTCGGTNACGCTTACGATTGCTCCTGNTCCTCTAAAAGAGGCGGCNGTTCCTTTTCCTACATCACCATAACCGGCNACTACCACTCTTTTTCCTGCNAGCATGGTATCTGTTGCTCGTCTGATTGCATCTACAGCGGATTCTTTACATCCGTATTTGTTGTCAAATTTAGATTTGGTAACAGAATCATTCACATTGATCGCAGGCATTGGCAAGGTTCCTTTTCGCACTCTTTCNTACAANCGGTGCACTCCTGTTGTGGTTTCTTCTGAGAGGCCTTTAATATNTTTAGTCAATTCTGGAAATNGATCTAAAACCNTATTGGTGAGGTCTCCTCCGTCGTCTAAAATCATATTTAGGGGNTTGCGGTNTTCTCCAAAANGAAGGGTCTGTTCTATACACCAATNAAATTCTTCTTCGTTCATTCCTTTCCAGGCGTAAACTGCGATTCCTTTGGCNGCAATGGCTGCAGCGGCATGATCTTGGGTAGAAAAAATATTACAAGAACTCCAAGTCACTTCTGCNCCCAACTCTANAAGGGTTTCAATCAATACGGCNGTTTGAATNGTCATGTGTAAACATCCTGCAATACGAGCNCCATGAAGGGGCTTTTNATCTTTGTGTAAANCGCGTAAGGCCATTAAACCTGGCATTTCAGCCTCNGCGAGTTCAATTTCTTTTCTTCCCCAATCAGCAAGGCTGATGTCCTTTACTTTATANGGAACGTAATTTCCAGTTGGTGTGGGCATATTCCTTTATTTTTGTCCTTTAATTTTTTGAATTTACAAAGGTAATTACAAATTCATTATTGTGCCGTTACACCGACGATTTGAATGCAAAAATAAAGCCGAGCTCTTAGTTTGGAAGTTGGAGGAGACCGAGTNGGAACTTNGAAAAAANCTTCAATTGACAAGGGAGTCTGAAAATAGATTGATNAAAATGAANTCTGAGGCTCACAGAAAATCCTTNTTAGGAATCCGACAATTGCTAAAGATNAATGNATATGAGGACGATGAACTTTTTTATNATCATCAAGGCAAACCCTTTTTACGTGATGGAACTCATATCTCGATAAGCCACTCTGGGGATTATTGCTGTATTTTGAGCAGTTCAAAATTTGAGGTGGGTGTTGATNTTGAGCGGCATCAACAAAAAATTCTTCGTATAGCACCTAGATTTTGNCATTCATCGGAAACACTTCATACGAAGCACAATGATGATNTAGNGGCCCTNACTCTTATTTGGGGATTTAAAGAGTGTGTTTATAAAATCCTAAANGAGAAAGGCATCAGTTTTAAGGAAGAAATTAGGATACTCTCATTTCCAGAAAAAAATTCCTTGGGAACTGGAAAAACACTNAACAGTTCTTTTGCATTTGAACANCTATTGATTGANAACTATTCTTTAGTTTTGACCCATAAATTGTAGGCCTTGGAGTGGAGTGATTTTTTTCTTGGAATGTATGACAANCGTCCTGTAGATTTAATTCTTTTAGAGNCTGTTGCTTTCATTTTCGGACTCTGGAGCGTACACTTGGCTCGNAGAGAGCACATAGGNGTTTATCCAACTGGTCTTTTGGCGACGACCATCACGGTCTATTTGTTTTGGACCGATCGTTTGATTGGTGACATGCTCATGAATGCCTATTACTCTNTGATGAGTATTTACGGNTGGTGGCAGTGGTCTAGAATTAAGGCCGGAAAACGGCTCGTGCGCATTTCTCGTATGTCAGCAAAACAGTATTATATTNCTCTTGCNCTTANTTTGTTGACGATGTTATTGACTTATATTGTATACACCTTCTTCAATGTAACACTCGACTGGACCAATTACATNGATATTTTCACNTCNGGCTTGTTTTTTACNGCNATGTGGTTNATGGCGATTAAAAAAATAGAGAANTGGACTTTATGGATTATTGCNGATATCATNNCAGTTCCTTTGTACGCCTATAGATCNTGGGGNATGCTNTCNTTACAATATTTAATNTTTACNTATATGGCCGTTATGGCTTATCGTGAATGGAAAACAAGCTTATACAACAAGTTAGCCCAATAAAAAAAGTGGTTTTATACGGTCCAGAATCAACAGGTAAAACAACACTTGCCAAGCAACTTGCTTCCCATTACCAAACGCTTTGGATTCCAGAATATGCCAGAGCATATTTGCAGACAAAGTGGGATGAGAAGGCTGAGATTTGTGCTTATGAAGATTTGGTACCAATCGCTCAAGGGCAAATGCAATCTGAAAACAAAGCCGTTACTGAGCTTGTTGTAAACCAAGGGGAACTCTTGATTTGTGACACAGACCTATTAGAAACTTCGGTTTATTCTCAATTGTATTTTGATAAGATTCCCTATGAATTTACCGTTGCAATAGCAAAGAACTTTTATGACTTATATCTGTTAACTGATATAGATGTGCCTTGGCAAAAAGATGACCTCAGAGATCGACCAGATCACAGAGAAGAGTATCATCAAAAATTCCATGAGGCTCTCAAGGTCAATAAAAAGAATTATATTAC
Source organism: Flavobacteriaceae bacterium (assembly GCA_002691685.1). Taxonomy (GTDB): domain Bacteria; phylum Bacteroidota; class Bacteroidia; order Flavobacteriales; family Flavobacteriaceae; genus UBA3478. Next base: position 13,019 of record NZIQ01000070.1, read on the forward strand.
CATTTCTGGTTCTAAAACTGAAAGGTTGACTAAAGCCATTACAGCAATTGACAAGATTTTGACTCCATAATTATGCTAACCCTTCATGACTTAAATAACCTAAGGCAAAAAGGAATTTCTATCGAAGAATTTCAAAAGCAATTATCTTATTTCGAACATGGTGTATCTTATGTGAATCTCATACGAGCAGCTACTGTGGGAGATGGTATCACGAAATTAAGTGATGCTGAAATAGAGCATTTTAAGGAGGTATTTGAGCACAGAGACACTGCAGTTAAGCTCTTAAAGTTTGTTCCAGCGTCTGGGGCTGCCTCAAGAATGTTTAAAGCGCTATACCGTTATATGCAAGATTATAAAATCGGTCAATCTACAGAAGAATATTGTCTTGAAACCAATGACAATTTCATGTTGATTTTTGAAAAAGGTCTAAGGGAATTTCCATTTTATGAAAAGGTGAAATCTTTACTTTCTGTGTCTGAAAATGACAGTGAATTTTTAATGTCTTTTGTACGAATATTACTTACAGAAAAAGGGTTAAACTATGGTAGCTATCCTAAAGGAGTGCTGCCTTTTCATCTCTATGAAGACGAAGCCCACAGTCCATTTATAGAGCATTTCAAAGAGAGTTTGGAGTACGCCACTTCACAAGATAAATCTCGAATTCATTTTACCATTACAGAAGCACATTTACCGCTATTTCAAAAAGAAGAATTGAAGGTAAAGAATAGTTTTCCCATTCTATTTGAAAAGTTGGAGATCAGTTATTCTTATCAAAAAAGCCTTACGGATACTATTGCGGTAGATCAGTTCAATCAACCTTTTAGAACAGATGAAGGCCAACTCTTTTTTCGGCCTGGAGGACATGGGGCTCTCATAGAAAATTTGAATGATATAAATGCTGATGTGGTTTTTGTCAAGAATATAGATAACGTGCAAGTTGAGCGTGATTTTGATCTTTCGGTATCTTATAAAAAAGCTTTGGCTGGAGTTTTACTGCAAAAACAATCTGCCTTGTTTGAAATAGCCGCTCAATTAGAAGCTGCTCCATTGTCACATTCAGAACTCACCAATTTGAAAGTAGAAGTCGAACAAATCTTGGGAAAAGTCATTTCAATTGATGTGAATTTAGATTTGCAGTCCGCAATTTTGGATAGTGTAGATCGACCACTGCGCGTTTGTGGTATGGTAAAAAATGAAGGCCAAGCTGGTGGAGGGCCATTTTGGGTAACTACACAAGATCAAAAAGAAGAATTGCAAATTATTGAATCTGTACAGATAGACAATTCGAATCCCGAGCAGCAACAAATTTTAAATTCGGCGACTCATTTTAACCCTGTCGATTTGGTTTGTGGATTAAAAAACCACAAAGGAATACCTTTTGATCTCAAAGAATATGTCGATTACGATCAGGTGTTTATCAGTTCGAAGTCATTGGGAGAGGCTCAGATTAAGGCCCTTGAATTGCCTGGATTGTGGAATGGATCTATGGCAGGATGGAATACTATTTTTATCGAGGTTCCAGTACTTACCTTTAATCCAGTTAAAACCATAAATGATTTATTGAAATCTATGCATCAGGTTTAAAAAATCGACTACCTTTACAATGTCTCTGAAGGGGTGCTTGAATTATCAAGCTGAGATTATACCCATAGAACCTGGGCAGGTAATGCTGCCAAGGAAATTGTATCACTATTAATTTCGAATAATACCCCTTTTATTCGTGCTAAGAAATACGAATGAAAACGAAAATTTTCACTGCCTTATTGGTAGTGGC
>NZIQ01000071.1 GCA_002691685.1 Flavobacteriaceae bacterium
TTTCGTTTGTAATTATTAAAATTTTCACATAGTTTCTCGCAATGGTTGAATTTCAAAATAAAACTAAACTTAGGGTGCGATATGGTGAAACCGATCAAATGGGCATTGTACATCACTCTGAGTATATAAACTATCTTGAAATTGCTAGAATTGAATATTTGAGAATACGAGGTATGTCTTATCAAGAGCTTGAAAATCAAGGATATGGTCTACCTGTGGTTTCTATCGATATTGATTATAAAAAGCCAGCAAAATACGATGATGAACTTACTTTATTTACAAGTTTAATTGAAACAGGTAGGTGTAAACTACTATTTGAAACCGTAATTAAAAATAAAGAAGGCGATCTTGTTTGTAGGGCTAAGGTAACCTTAGTCTGCGTAAAATTGAATTTGTTCAAACCCACAGCTCTCCCTGATTTTCTCCTGTCGTTAATCCAATAACAAAATCGTTTTTGTTGGGTATAATTGAGTTAAATGTTCTCTAAAGGACTCGAACTTATTTTCTTGAACTCGAACTTTGAGCTCACAACTTTGGGATATCTTTTTTTCTAAGATTTGAGCCTTAAATGTGGAGATTATGTGAAAGACACGGTCGTAGTCTTTTATTCGACATTGCACTTCTGCATTACAGAATTCAATGAGAGGTATAATTTGTGTGTTTTCTATTGCTGCAGATGCACTTTGCTTATACGCTTGAACTAATCCTCCTGACCCTAATTTTACCCCACCAAAATAACGCACTACAGCGATTAATGTGTTTTGTAGTTCTTTTGATAGAAGTTGGCCGTAGATAGGGAATCCTGCAGTATTTTTAGGTTCTCCATCATCACTGTATTTGTGTTTTTCATTTTTCTTTAAACGATAAGCGTAACAGACGTGGTTTGCATTTTTGTGTTTATCTCTTAGAAGAGCGAGTAATCTATTGCATTGCTCTTCATTTTGAACAGGGTAAGCATAGGATAAGAATTTGCTTTTTTTGATTTTTATTAAAACCTCTTCTGTGGGTCTATAAATGGTAAAATAATTTGGTTGTAGCTTATCCATATTTGTAGGTGCTAATTACATCTGAATTGTGCTTAATGACCTCTATAAGTGCAGACCTATCAAAAACAGGAGCTTTAATTCCACTTTGAAGTTTTAGATCGGTATTTTCTATCACTGTAATTTCATCGTATAGCCCCTTATTTATAAACGAATTTAGTGTTTCCGCCCCTCCCTCAACCAATAAACTTTGAATACCTTTTTTAGCGAGTATACGGAAGAGAAAGTTTATGGAATCTTCACTATTTGAAATCGCTTGTACTTCAATGTGATCAGGGAAGTCAGTATTTTTTGTCTGATGCTTAGAGAGTATTAGTGTGGGGATCTCGTCTTTAAATATCGTCAAGTCAGAAACTTTAGGATTTCCCCAAAAAATAACGCGTAAGGGACTTGGTCCTTTCCAAAGTCGAACATTTAATTCGGCATTGTCTCTTAAAAGTGTGTTACTACCTATTAGGATTGATTGGTATTGGGTTCTCAACAAATGTACATATTGCTTACTGTCGGAATTAGAAATCCAAAATGGTCTACGTTTTTCAGCTCTATTCAATTCATTGGGTGCTATAAAATGATCTGTAGATTGTGCCCATTTTAGATGTATATAAGGCCTGTTTTTTAGTATTGAACAGGTAAAATGACGGTGGAGATATTGACATTCTTTTTCTAGAACTCCGGTGCTGACTAAAACTCCATTTTTGCGAAGATGAGCAATGCCTTTTGAAGCCACAAGGGGATTGGGGTCAACCATACCTATGACGATATTTTTTACACCTCTTTCTACGATGTAGTGTGAGCAAGGTGGTGTTTTACCAAAATGATTACAGGGCTCTAAAGTAACATATAAGGTAGCTTCACTTAGATCCGTGTCATTAGGAATTTTTCTGAGTGCATTTACTTCTGCATGTGGACCGCCATAACTGGAAGTATGGGCCTCAGACAGAATACATTCATTCATGACAACAAGGCATCCTGCTGATGGATTTGGCCTACTTTGAACACTTCCTTTTCGAGCAATTTGAATTGCACGGCTCATGTATTTTTCATGTATATTCACGTTGCAAAGGTATAATCTAAATAAAAAAGTTTCTTAAAAATGAGAATAAGGGCAATTGAACAAAAGGATAATCAACAAATGGGAGCCCTCATTCAGCAAGTTTTAATCGAACATGAAGTACCTAACAAAGGAACGGCTTACTCTGATCCTTTTCTTTTTAGTCTTTATGATTATTATAAGGATTTAGACCAGGCAAAGTATTTTGTAATTGTTGATGAAAATGAAAATGTCCTGGGAGGTTGTGGATATGGTCCTATACTAAATTGTGAGGCTCATATCTGTGAGATTCAAAAAATGTATTTCTACCCACAAACAAGAGGTAAAGGTATGGGCGCGTTAATGATGAAGAGGGTTCTTGAAGAAGCAAAAAATGACGCGTATTCACTGTGTTATATTGAAACTATGCCTCAAATGCAAACTGCCCAGCGATTGTATAAAAATTTTGGTTTTGAATATATCGATGAGCCTATAGGTGAAACTGGGCATCCCACATGCTCGGTATTTATGACTTTAAACCTTTAACCTATGGATTGGATGACGGCTAAGGGTTTGTTTTTTGAAAAAATGTCTTCGATTTATGATCAAAATGAACTCAGGTCTTTGTACAAGTTTTTTTTGCAAGATTATATGGATGTCAACCCTTATATTCATGTGTATACTCCTAAAAAAGAATTAAATGCACTCCAAATTAAGAAATTCCATGAGGGTCTAAGTAGCTTGAATCGGTGCACTCCTATTCAGTACCTTACCGAACAGGCTTTTTTTTACGACCTCAGTTTTAAAGTGAATTCAAGTGTGCTCATTCCAAGATCTGAAACGGAAGAATTAGTGCGACTTATTTATTCAAAAAATCAAAACAGAAAGAGTGCAGAACTTCAGATACTTGATTTAGGAACGGGAAGTGGTTGTATTGCAATAGCGTTGAAGTCAAAATTTCAAAATGCCTTTATAGTTGGTGTGGATATTTCTCAAAAGGCTTTGGATATTGCGAATTATAATGCAGTTTCGCATGGATATTCTATTGATTTTGAACAATGTGATATGTGCAATTTTAATTCGGCACAAAAGTTTGATATTATTGTTTCAAATCCGCCATATGTGCTTGAATTAGAAAAAAATTTAATGCATAGCAACGTTCTTGATTTTGAACCTGAAACCGCCTTGTTTGTTCCCGATGCTGATCCCTTAAAATATTACAAGGCGATTGTTCAATCCATTAATTTTGGAAATTTGAAAACTCGAAGTCTTTTTTTGGAGATCAACCCAAAATGTCTTGATCAATTAATCGATTTGGTGAAACCTCTGGGAGATATCGAGATTCATCAAGACCTCAATGATAAAAAACGATTTATTGAAGTGAATATTCGAGAATGACAGAAAGAGAAGAGATACAACAGCTTCGGAAAGAAATTCAAATCCACAATCACAAATATTACATTCTGGATCAACCAGAAATAAGTGATTACGATTTTGATTTAAAGCTTAAACGGTTGGAAAAATTGGAACGACTTCACCCCGAATTGTACGATGAACACTCACCAACAGTTCGTGTTGGGGGTAGCGTAACTAAAAACTTCGAACATAAAAATCATCCTAGTAGGATGTATTCTCTTGATAATGCATACAGTTATGAAGAGTTTGTAACCTGGTATGATCGATGCTTAAAAACAATCAATAATGAAACAGGTCGCGAGCACATTGAGATAAGCTGCGAACTGAAATATGACGGTGCTTCAATTAATCTAATTTATGAGAACGGCAAGTTGAGTAGCGCTGTAACTAGGGGAGATGGCTTTCAAGGAGATGTTGTCACATCAAACATTAAAACAGTAAGAACTGTACCTCTGGAGTTAAGGGGTCATTTTCCTGCTTTTTTTGAAATAAGAGGCGAAGTTATTCTCGAGAAAAGTGAATTTGAGCGCATTAATAGCGAACGCAGTAGTTTGGGTTTAACCACTTATATGAATCCTAGAAACACTGCTTCAGGATCGCTCAAACTTCAAGATAGCAGTCAAGTGGCGAAGCGAAAATTAACTTGTTTGCCTTATGCCGTTGCTGGTGAAAACTTACCATTTAAAACTCAATTAGAAGTTTTGGAATCCTTATCTCGATTTGGATTTAAAATTCCTGAACACTATAAATTATGCAAAAGCTTAGATGAAGTACAAGATTTTATAAATCATTGGGCTGAGCGAAAAAATAATTTGCCTTTTGAGATTGATGGTATAGTCTTTAAAGTAAATGCACTCGAGGATCAGGAGTTTCTTGGCGCTACCTCGAAATCACCTCGATGGGCCCTAGCCTATAAGTTTGAATCTGAAAATGCAATTACTAGATTAGTTGACGTCGTTTATCAAGTGGGGCGAACAGGAGCGATAACTCCAGTAGCTCAACTAGAACCAGTGCTGCTGGCTGGCACCATAGTAAAAAGAGCATCGTTACACAACAAAGATCAGATTGACAAGTTAGGGTTGTGCTTAAATGACCGAGTTTATGTTGAAAAAGGGGGGGAGATTATTCCTAAAATTATTGCTGTGGTTTCAGGTGAAAGCGGTCAAAATTCTTGCGTAAATTTTATTGAAAACTGTCCGGAGTGTGGAACAAAGTTGATTCGAATTGAAGGAGAGGCTCAACATTATTGTCCAAATACAGAGTATTGTCCTCCCCAAATAAAAGGTAGAATTCAACATTTCATTTCGAGAAATGCTATGGATATTGAAGGTTTGGGTTCTGAGACTGTTTCTCAATTAGTTGATGAGGGTCTTATCAATCGCATTGAAGACTTGTATCAGCTCAAGGCAGAAGAATTACTTGTTTTAGATCGAATGGCGCAAAAATCAGTAGATAACCTTTTAGAAGGTGTATTAAAATCAAAAGATAAACCTTTTGCTAAGGTTCTATTCGGTATTGGTATTCGCCATGTAGGACAAACTGTTGCTAAAACTTTAGCAAAGCAATTTGAATCAATAGATCAGCTGAGTTGCGCTACTTATGAAGAGCTTGTGGCAATCAATGAAATAGGTCCTAGAATAGCTGAAAGTGTTTTATCCTTCTTTGCTCTGGAACCTAATCAAATTACTGTCGAACGATTAAAACAAGAGGGTTTAGTTTTTGAGATTACCCAAACTAATCAAAGTCAAAGAGTACAGCTTTTTGAAGGAAAAAATATCGTAGTCTCTGGTGTTTTTGATAACTATAGCAGAAGTGAAATAAAACAGTTGATAGAAGAACTAGGAGGTAAAAATGTCTCGTCTATATCTGCTAAAACGGACATGTTAATCGCTGGAAACCAAATGGGTCCAGCCAAAAAGAAAAAAGCTGAATCATTGAGTATACCTATTTTATCAGAAATTGAATTTGAAAATAAACTCAATAATTTGACAGATATAAAATGATTTTTTTTAATCAATTTTGTTATAAATTATCTTTTATTCTACATTTTGTTTCTAATTTTACGAAATAATGAATAAACTCATCCTTTACTCTAAAAAACCTTCATATTTGTCAAGTCAATGATTGTTCAAGCGTTAAAATGGATGTCGGGATACTGGCAAATTAGGAATAATCTATTGGACAAAACTGTCAGTAATTATACCTTAAATGGAAAGTATAAAAACGTGGCAGTTCTTGTAGATATCGATCAGTTTAGTGAAACGGATAAATTATACGATTTATGCGAAATGCTGGATGTGCCAAAGACAAGGATGTTCATTTTAGGATATAAAAAGAAAGAAGAAAAATTGGTCCCATTTGGGATACAATATTGTACGAAAGACGATCTAGGATGGAAAGGAACTATAGACAATAAGTTTTTTGATGACTTTGTTCGCAGGGAATACGATTTGCTATTCAATTACTTTGAGAATAGTCCTTTACTCCTTAGCCTCATTTCACTAAAGTCTAAATCTAAAATCAGAATAGGATTCTCTTCTTCAAACAACAAACTGAACGACATTGAAATTGATAGTAGTATCAAAGAGTTTGAAACATTTAAATCTGTTATTTCAAAGTTAGTACAGTAAATGCATATAAATTTTAGAAGTAAACAATACAGTTTAGGAGTCGCGCTGCCAACTCCTTACGACGATGACTTTAATGTTGATTTCGATTCTTTACAGAATATTATTGAATTCAATATATCTCAAGGCGTACGGTATTTCATTGTACTTGGAACTACCGCTGAAACACCATTATTATCCCTTGACGAGAAAATTCAAATAGTTCGTTTTGTTGCTGATCAGGTTTCAGGCAGAGTGCCTTTAGTACTTGGTCTAGGCGGAACTAGTCCTCAACAGTTGTGTCAGGAATTTAAGGTGTTTCCTAGCGAGGAATATCAGGCAGTATTATGTGTAACCCCTTACTATATTCGTCCTTCTCAAAAAGGGTTATTTGCATATTATGCATATTTAAATACCCATATCGATCTACCAATTCTTGCTTATAATGTCCCATCAAGAACGGGAGTACATTTGGAAGTTGATACTGTTGTTAAAATCGCTAATGAACTCAATAATGTTATCGGATTAAAAGAGGCTAGTGGAGATTTAGAGCACTTTAAACAATTGATTAATCAGGTTCCACTTGACTTTGCTGTTATTTCGGGCGATGATTCCACTGCGGTTTACAGCGAACTCATGGGAGGGCATGGTGTCATTTCTGTTGTTGCTGCTGCTATTCCGGCTCAATTTGCTAAAATGATGACAGAAGCGCGAAAAGGTGATCGAGTAAAATGCGTTGAATTGTTCGCACAACTAGAAGAGCTGATTGATTGTACATCAATAGAGGGTAATCCAACTGGTATTAAGGCTATCTTGAATGAACTAGAATTGTGCTCTTCAATTCTGCGTTTACCATTGATTGAAGCCTCATCAGATTTGAGCCAAAAAATCAGGATTGCCTATAAGGAAATTAAGCTTTTTTCTTTGCCGCATATTGCCTAATTTTGCAGGATGCTTAGAATTCATTACCAAAGGTTTGTCTTATTGTCACTATTCACATGTCTGTTTGCTTCTTGTAACGAGTATCAAAAAGTTTTAAAGAACAATGACAATAAAGAGATGTACGAGTATGCTATGAAGTATTATGAAGAGGAAGATTACCCTCGCGCCAAGCACCTCTTTGAATTAATCGCTCCGAAATATGTTGGTAAACCACAAGGAGAGCGACTGTCATTTTTCTTTGCGGATGCCCAATTTAAAACCAAGTCTTATTATTTATCATCGTATCAATTCGAGCGATTTATTAAATCTTATCCTGGTTCTGATAAAAGGGAACAAGCCACATTTTATGAGGCAAAGAGCTATTATTTGATGTCCCCGAAATATTCTTTAGATCAATCTGATACAGAAAAGGCGCTGTCTAAATTACAATTATTCATTAATGCCTATCCAAATTCAGAGTTCTTTAATCTTGCGAGTGAAATGGCCATAGAGTTGGGAATAAAAAAAGAACGTAAGGCATTCGAAATTGGTAAACAATTTGATCGTCTAGGCGAGTTCAACTTTCCTGTTTTAAAGGCTTCTATGAAATCTATGGATAACTTTATATCTGAAAATCCAGGCTCTATTTACCGAGAAGAAGCATATTACATACGACTGAAATCAGCAACCCAATTAGCCATGAATAGTACTTTCGATAAAATGAAAGAGCGTTTTGAAACGGCTAAGGAATATTTTGATTCTTTTCAAAAGAATTATCCCCAATCCAAATTTGAAGAAGAATCTTTAACGCTCTTTTCAATTATTGATGCCGGTTTGAAAGGAGAAGTTGATTTTATTAGAATAAATGCAACAGAAACAACAGAACCAACTACAGAAAAATAATATTATACCCTTTTATATATGGCAAACTTGAGAAACACTAACGCCTCTGTATCAACTACGACAATTGATAAAAACGAATTTGATCAGAAAACTGAAAACATTTATGAATCCATTTCGGTAGTAGCCAAAAGAGCGATTCAGATTAATTCAGAAATCAAGAAAGAGTTACTTGAAAAATTAGAAGAGTTTGCCACTTATAGTGATAATCTCGAAGAGGTTTTCGAAAATAAGGAGCAAATTGAGGTTTCAAAATTTTACGAAAAACTTCCTAAGCCACACGCATTAGCCGTAGAGGAGTGGTTAAAGGATAAAATCTATTTCAGAAATACGGAGAGAGAGGAATAATTCTCTGATGCAGCATGCTTTCTGGTTCAAAAATTCTATTAGCTGTTACGGGAGGTATCGCTGCATACAAGTCAGCACTTATAGTGCGATTACTTCAAAAAGAGGGGGCCGATGTTAAAGTTGTAATGACTCCAGCGGCTAGAGATTTTGTAACTCCACTTACATTAGCAGCCTTATCTGGTCACGAAGTTTACACTGAACTTATCGAAGAGAAAAAGGGAAGCTTTAAGTGGAATAATCATGTTCATTTATCTGATTGGGCAGATATTCTTCTTGTTGCTCCCGCCACTGCAAATACTTTGACAAAAATGGCCCGGGGTCTTTGCGACAATATTGTAACCGCTTGTTTTTTATCATTTAGAGGTGAAACTTTTGTCGCCCCAGCAATGGACTTAGAGATGTATAAACATCAAACCACTCAAGAAAATTTTAATGTCTTGAGAAAACAAGGTATACACCTCATAGATTCTGGTGAAGGATTTCTTGCCAGTGGTTTACATGGAAAAGGAAGAATGGCTGAACCTGAAGATATATTAGAAGAAATGATTGATATATGTACTTCTAATAAGCCTCTTAAAGGTCATAGCGTTCTGATTTCAGCTGGCCCTACTAGAGCGTATTTAGATCCGGTAAGATTTATCAGTAATCCATCTACGGGGACAATGGGGTATATGTTGGCAGAACAAGCTACAATCCTGGGAGCAAGGGTTAAACTCATCAGCGGCCCTGTACATTTGAATTTGAACAATCCAAATGTAAATATCACAAATGTTGAAACCGTTGATGAAATGAGATATGAGATGATTAAGAACTTTGATGAATCTACAATTGTAATATCAGCTGCGGCTGTTGGAGATTATCAGCCTAAGGCCAAGCAAAACGAAAAAATAAAAAAGTCAGGAGATTCTCTTAATTTAGATTTGGTAAAAACCAAAGACATCCTTTTTGAGCTTGGACAAATTAAGAAACATCAGCTTTTAATTGGTTTTGCGCTTGAAACTGAAAATGAATTTGAAAATGCGTCTAAAAAATTAAGAATAAAAAATTTAGATGCTATTGTATTAAATTCACTGAAAGTCGAAGGAGCGGGTTTTGGAAATACCACCAACAAGGTCGATTTTATAACTGCCAGCAATGTTCAAAAATCGATTCCTCTTAAGGATAAAAGAGATGTTGCCAAAGATATTTGGGTAGAAATTTTGAAAATAAAAAATGAAATTTAAATTGCGAGGTCTTCTAGGTGTGATGTTCTTGTTTATACAGGTACAATTTTCTTTTGCACAACAACTCAATGCTGAAGTGTTTTTTAATACAGACCAAATCAATCAAACAAATATTCAGCAGTTTCAAAATTTACAATCAAGTCTGCAGTCTTTTTTAAATTCAACAAACTGGTCTTCCGAAGTGTATCCAAATCAATCCCGATTAAACATTAGATACTATTTCATTGTCAATGAGTATGAAAATGATGTGTATCAATGTACCCTTCAAATTAGCTATAATCGACCAGTGTATAATACATCCTATCAGACCCCGCTCTTATTAATAAATGACCCTTCAGTTAATTTTAAATATGAAATGGGCACTCCGCTTGCTCTTAATCTAAATGCACCAAATTCTAATTTGGTTAGTGTAGTCAGTTACTACACATTTTTAGTTTTGGGATTTCACGCGGACAGTTTTGCTTTAAATGGAGGATCAGCTTATTTTGAATCTGCCAATCAAATTTCGGTGCAAATGTTAGCTAATAGTGCTTTTTCATGGCCTAAGACAAGAACAGATTACGCGAACGACATCTTAAATAATGCCTTTGATAATTTTCGAAGATTATATTACGATTATCACATTAATGGAATGGATTTATTAGAGGCTGATTATGAGCAGGGTCAAAATAATATTTATGAATCACTGCTATCAATTGAAAATTTATCTAGACAGAGAGGCAATGCGGTATTACTGAGAATGCTCTTTGATGCTAAATCAGATGAAATTAACGCTCTTTTGTTTAAAGAAGCTGAAGAGGAACAAAAATTGGAACGACTTATAAAAATACTGAATAAGGTCGCACCTTATTACACGAATAAATGGTCTACCTCTAATTGATTTATCGTGATTACGACTATTCAAATTCAAAATTTTGCACTTATTGAAGAAATGTCCTTGAATTTTCAAGGCGGTTTATCTGTAATTACGGGTGAAACAGGAGCAGGTAAGTCTATTGTGTTAGAAGCAATTGCCCTTGGATTTGGAAAACGTGCCGACTTATCTGTTTTAACTGATTCATCCAAAAAATGTGTCATTGAAATTAATGTACAACTTAGTTCTGCTCATAAATCTTGGTTTGATGCTAATGATATCGATTATTTTGAGGACACCCTGATTCGAAGAGAGCTTAACCCTAATGGCAGAAGCAGAGCATTTGTCAACGACTGTCCTGTTCGCCTGGAGGTGCTTTCAGAACTTGCCAAAATGCTTATTGATATACATGCACAGCATGACACCTTTTATTTATTACAAGAAAAGGAACAGCTCAAGTTGTTGGATTCTATTTCAAATCACCGAGAATTGATAGATCGTTATCAATCAAATTATAATTCCTATAAGAAATTTGAAAATGAAAAGGCTCAACTAGAGCATCAATATTCAGATGTACAAAAAAATATAGAGCTGAACGCTTTTTTACTTCAAGAACTTCAATCAGTTCAATTAGATGGAATTGTTCTTGAGGATATAGAAGAAGAACAAAAGATACTTTCTTCTGCGGAATTTCTTTTAACACAGATACAGCATATTAATCAGTTATTTGGGGAAGAGCGTAATGGTATTGAACTCTTGTTAGATGAATCTCTTAGAACATTGCAGAAAATGTCAACTACATCGACAGCGCTTGAAAACCTATATGAGCGTTTACAGAGTATTAGACTAGAGGCATTAGACTTTCAAGAGTCATTAAATCAAGAAGCGGAGCGCATCATTGTTGATCCTAGACGATTGCAAATCGTAGATGAGTTGTTAGGTAGTTATGAAGCGTTATTTAGAAAACATCAGTGCAATTCCCTTGACGAACTTATCCGAAAACGAGATGAGCTTCTTGCGTTTTCTTCATCGCAGCAATCGTATGACGAAAAAATAGCAAACTTGAATCAGGGCTTAGAGAAACTGAGAACTGTGATTCAAAACCAAGGAAAAGAGATTCATCAAAATAGGTTAAACGCTTCAGCTTCTTTGCAAAATGCAATTACAACACATCTGAGTGCCTTGGGAATGCCGCATTCGGACTTTGTAATTGAACTAAGGCTCCTTGAACATTTTCAATTTAATGGGTTGAGTTCTATTGATTTTAAATTTTCTGCCAATAAGGGAATGCCTGTAACTACATTAAAAAAGATTGCTTCTGGAGGTGAATTATCCAGAATAATGTTGGCTATTAAGTTTGAGTCTAGTCAATATCTTGCGCTTCCGACTGTGATTTTTGATGAAATTGATACTGGAGTTTCAGGAAATATTGCGGATAAAATGGCCAACATGATGTCAATGATGGCAGGACGTACTCAAGTATTGGCGGTTACGCATTTGCCTCAATTAGCNTCAAAAGGAGATTATCANATNAAAATNGATAAACAAACCTCTGCNGATAAAACNTTGACAANAGTCTTTTATTTGAGTAACGAGGANCGCGTNNAAGAAGTAGCTAATATGATTGCTGGAGAAAAGCCAAATAGCACTGCNATTGACCANGCCAAAACATTATTAGGTTATTGAGAAGCTTATTTTCTGCTTATCTTTGAACGCCTTAAAACAATATAAACATGACTAATTTACTGAAAGGAAAAAAGGGAATTATTTTTGGAGCTCTGGATGAAAATTCGATTGCTTGGAAAACTGCTGAAAGAGCGCATGAAGAGGGTGCACAATTTGTTTTAACCAATGCTCCAATAGCAATGAGAATGGGGCAAATTAAAGAATTGGCAGAAAAAACGAATTCTGAAATTATTCCGGCGGATGCTACATCTATTGAAGATCTTACGAACTTGGTTGATCAATCGATGGAAATTCTTGGAGGAAAACTTGACTTCGTATTACACTCAATAGGAATGTCAGTTAATGTGCGTAAAGGAAGAGCTTATACGGATGAGAATTACGACTTTACAGCAAAAGGTTGGGACGTTTCGGCCTTATCATTTCACAAGGTAATGCAAACACTCTTCAAAAAAGATGCAATGAATGAATGGGGGAGTATTGTGGCATTAACTTATATGGCGGCTCAACGTACCTTTCCAGATTATAATGATATGGCAGACAACAAAGCCTACCTTGAATCAATAGCGAGGAGTTTTGGATATTTCTTTGGTAAGGAAAAAAATGTTCGCGTAAATACTATTTCACAATCACCAACGCCAACAACTGCAGGAAAGGGAGTTAAAGGATTTGATGGATTTATTTCATTCGCTGAAAAAATGTCACCTTTAGGTAACGCATCAGCATTAGATTGTGCGAACTATACCCTTACACTTTTTTCTGATTTGACGCGTAAAGTGACAATGCAAAATCTTTTCCATGATGGAGGGTTTTCAAATACTGGTGTTAGCCAAGAAATAGTAGATGTTTTTCAAGAATAGGAAAAACCTTTGATACCTGAAGAAATTAAATTATCCCTTGTAGTTCCTGTATATAATAGGCCTCATGAGGTTGAGGAACTTTTAAGTTCTTTAAAAGATCAAGATTACAATAATGACTTTGAAGTTGTTATTGTTGAGGATGGTTCTTTGAATAAATGCGAGCATGTTTGTGATCAGTTCAAAGACAATTTGAATATTCTATATTTCTTCAAATCAAATTCAGGTCCTGGAGATTCTAGAAATTATGGAATGAGAAAGGCTACTGGAAATTATTTTCTTCTAGTTGACTCTGACTGTGTATTACCGTCTTCTTATTTAACTGAGGTTTTTAATGAGTTAAAACATAAGCCCGTAGATTTTTTTGGAGGTCCCGATGGTGCAGATTCTAATTTTTCAGATTTGCAGAAGGCTATTAGTTTTTCCATGACTTCATGGATTACAACAGGTGGGATTAGAGGTAGCCAAAGAGCTCTTACCAAGTTCGAGCCAAGAAGTTTTAATATGGGGCTTTCAAAAAAGGCTTTCGAAGCTTCAAAAGGTTTTTCAAACATCCACCCCGGCGAGGATCCTGATTTGAGTATTCGTTTGCACAATATGGGATTTCAATCGCGATATTTTCCTAAGGCTTTGGTCTTTCACAAAAGAAGAATAAACCTTAAATCTTTCTACACTCAAGTTTATAAGTTTGGAAGCGTGCGACCTATTTTGTCTCATTGGCATAAAAAATCCTTTAGGATTACACATCTTTTTCCTTCTCTTTTTATTATTGTCGTTTTAGGGTGTCTAGGAATGACTATTTTAAACCTTAATGAGGGATTATTAGTTGCTGAAATCAACACGTTTTATGTTTTTTTGTTGGGCATTATGGGTTTATATCATCTTACTGTTTTCATAAAGGCATTTGTTGAACTAAAAAGTCTTAAATTAACGTTTATGTCTATTTTGGCTATGTGGATTCAATTTTACGGCTATGGATATGGCTATATAAGATCTAGTATTTATTTAAAACTCTCACGGAAGAGTCCTGAAGAGATTCTTCCGGAATTTTTTTTCGGCGAATATGCAAAGACTTAATTGGTTGAAAAGGTTTTTTGTTTCTGGTAAATTCTCCAGATTAGGAATTTTTCTTTTCATTTCTGTTTCTATTTGGATTGTAAATGAGTTGAATGCCACTTATTCTACTTTTGTTCAAGTCCCGATAAGAATTGAAAAAATGCCTACTGGTTTTCTTCTTCAGGACTCCGTTTACTTTTTGAATGCAGAGTTAAAATCTTCAGGTTTTGGATTTGTAGCTAATAATCTAGGTTCATACAGCATAGAATCTGTATCGCAATATGCGATTACAGAAGCTGGATTACTTTACTTAAGTCCAAATCATTTCAATCAAATCCAAATCGACAACCTGCCTTCAAACGTTAAATTTCTAAACTGGTCAAATCAAGATTCTATCTTTTTAAATGTAATTCGTTCAGTGTCTAAAAGGGTTAAGATTCTACCAAATATCAATTTCAAATTAAAGAGAAATTTTGTGCTTGAAAAAATTGATGTCCAGCCAGAAACAGTTGAACTTTTTGGAGAACCTCAAGTAATTAAAAATGTTGATCGAATATATACAGAAGAGTTGAACTTGGGTGAAATTTCGGCAAAATCACAACACACTCTTTCTTTCAGTAATTTTCCAGAGAATGAACTCGTTTCATTTTCTCCTCAAGAGGTAAGTGTTTCTGTGACTGTTGAAGAGTTCACGGAAAAAGCTTTTGAAGTAGGTTTAAAGAAATTGTTTGAAAATAATGACTCCTTGAGAAATCAATTATTTTTACCAGAGATGGTAAGCGTCAAGGTTAAAGGATATAAAAAGGTGCTTCAAGATTTGAGCAGTAAAGAATTGACAAAGTGGATACTTCCTCGATTGAGTTTAAAAAATGAGAAGAGTTATTACACAATTTCTGCTGATAATTTAAAAGCGGAAATTTTGGATGTTCAATTTGAACCAGATTCGTTGAGAATTTTTGAACGTATAAGATGATGAAAATAGGTCTAACAGGAGGTATTGGCAGCGGAAAATCAACTGTTGCAGCCTTATTTGAAAAGTATGGCTTTCCGGTTTATTACTCTGATCAGCGCGCATCAATTCTTATGGAGACAAATGAAACTATAATCCAAAAATTGAAATTTTACTTTGGAGAGCAAGTCTTCACTGAAACAGCCGAAAAGTATGAGTTAAATCGACTGTTCCTTTCTTCAATTGTTTTTAAAGATTCTTTTTATTTATCTCGGTTAAATTCCGTTGTACATCCTTTTATTTATGGAGATTTTCAATCTTGGTGTCTACAGCAGTCTTCAGAAATTGTAATAAAAGAATCTGCATTAATTTTTGAGAATGAGGCTTTAGATGAATTTGATTATATCATTCTGGTTACAGCACAACAACAAACGCGCATTTCAAGAGTGCAGAAAAGAAACGGACTTGATCCTCAGAAAATTTTAGAAAGAATGGAGACTCAGATTGACCCCGAGATAGCTAGAATCAAATCTGATTATGTGCTTGAAAACGATAAAGATTTAAATGCACTAGAATCGAATTTTAATCTAATGCTAAAAGATCTCAATCTACTAAAGGCCTAAGGCAATTATTCCTGGATGATTTTTATCGTAGTAGTAGGATCTCCAATAAAAACCATCTCCTGAAAATTTCCATATAATGTTTCCATCAGGTGACACCTCCCAAATTCCATAGTCTCCCTCAGTAATAAGTCTGTTGTTATTTGGCAAACGGACCATTCCGGATACTTTGGCTGCATACAAATCTGGATGCGTAAAACTCCATCTGACAGCAGGTTCATTATCGGTGTTGGCTTCAAGAGAATAAGATTGATCAAAATCAAATTCATAGGCAGTTGATTGATTAATATTATTACCGTTCATAAAAAGACTAAGGGTTTTTCCTTCTGAGCTATTGAATAATAGGGGGTGATGGTTGTTGTAAAAAAGTCTAGTTCCGATGTTGTCGTAGGCTTCTGGGTTTCCAAATCGATATACTAGATCTCCTCCAAAGCCTTTATTTCCTCCGCTTTTTGTTGCAGCTTCTTCAGTTGTAGTGCTGTGATCGATAACCCATACCTCACTATAAAAATTAACACTGATGTAGATGAGGTCTTTTTCATCGTCGTATTCAAGGCCATTGGCATGCATAATGTCTTCCATTTTATCTCCGACATAATTCACATTGATTTTACGCGGATGATCAGCGATTACTCCATAATTGCTTTTTGTCTGGTCAAAGTCTTGTATTAAATGATCCTTAGCATGCCATTCCCATACGATTTCATTGGTTGATGGATTAATCTCAATAACAGCTTCTGGAACGATGGCTAAGTTTAAATTAGATCCAGCCTCCGTAGCCTCCTCGACAGACATTTGCTCCCAAACAAGGGTTATTATATTACCATTGGGAAGTAATTCTACGTCGTGATGACAGATCAGATCATTAGTTGAGATATCAAAATTCCACTCCACGGAGCTGTCAGGTCGAACAAGCTGTAACTTTCCACCATACCCTCCAAAACTGATGTCTTGATTGGCATTTTCATCTTTCATGATACCTAAGAGCCTTCCATCCTCTAAAAGTTCAACATCATTTCCTATACCTGAAGGGATATCCCATTCGTAAACAATTTCTGCGGAGGTGTTCATCAGGAATACACGATCATTTCCCGCATCATCAACTAATATATAGCCTTCTATTCCAGTGTCAGATCTAAAAAATTCTGCGGTACCTGCTAACTCCTTTGGCGCCTCTGTTATGGTTTGAATATAATTAATTT
>NZIQ01000072.1 GCA_002691685.1 Flavobacteriaceae bacterium
GATGTAGTAGATACCATCGAACAAGATGACCTTATCGAATCCTTGAGTATTGAAAGAATTGGAGCGGAAGCGGAATCTTGGAATGCTATTGAAGCGTTTAGAAATTTTGAAGGTGCGCGTCAAGAGCGTTTGGCATCAGAGAAAAGGAAGCGAGAAGAGGCTATGAAAACTCTTGTAGAAGGTTTTGAGCAGACTTCCTCAGGTTTGTACTACAAAATATTAGACAAAGGTAGTGGCGAAAACCCAACACGGGGCAGTCAAGTTTCTGTGCATTACGAAGGAAAATTAATGAACGGTCAAGTATTTGACTCTTCTTTTAAACGCAATGATCCTATTGCATTTACCCTAGGTGTAGGTCAAGTGATTGCTGGATGGGATGAGGGTATCGCCCTGCTAAATAAAGGAGCTAAGGCAAGACTCGTTATACCCTCTGAATTGGGATACGGGGCAAGTGGTGCTGGTGGAGTAATTCCTCCAAATGCAACACTTATTTTCGATGTACAATTGGTAGATTTCAAATAGATGGACTTGCGATTTCCGATAGGTGGATTTAATGCGCCAGAAGAAATAACTACTGAACATATTAAGCATGCTGTGGACGATTTAGGTCGCTTTCCACTTCTTTTAAAAGAGGAGGTGCAACACTTGGATTCAGCTCAATTAGATACGCCGTATCGAGAGGGAGGATGGANTGTNAGAGAATTGACACATCACATTGCGGATAGCCATATGCATTCCTATATTNGATTTAAATGGGCATTGACAGAGGATACTCCCTTAATNAAGGCATANGACCAGGACNCTTGGGTAAAATTAAAAGTCTTCNAATACNATTTCTATTGAAGAAGAGCTTGAATTTATAGAACTTCTTCACCNTAAACTGACCCAAATNATCANGGCATTAACAACAGAAGAACTTCAAAAGTGCTTTATACATCCTGAAGGTAACAAAACGGAAAGTCTCGGTCTAACTGTTTTGAAATACGCTTGGCATAGCATGCATCACCTCGCTCACATCAAAAATTTAAAGACTAGAAAACAATGGTGATCAAACTCAGATAACTTTGGTATGGCTAAAAAAGATAAACCAGAAACTAGCTTTGATCAGTTTACCGCTTTGGATATTCGAGTAGGTACGATTTGCAGTGCAAGTATTTTTGAACAAGCTAGACAACCTGCCTATAAAATTGAAGTTGATTTTGGACCTGAAATCGGAAAATTAAAGACTTCAGCACAGTTGACACATCGTTATCTTCCAGAAGATTTATTGGGACAACAAATTGTNGGGATTGTCAATTTCCCCAAAAAACAAATTGCAAATTTTATGAGTGAATTTTTAATTCTTGGAGCTGTACAAGGAAAAGATGTAATTCTCATACAGCCCCAAGATGTGGCGACAAATGGATCGCCAATAGGATAACTTATCTACATACTATCTCCAAAGAAGATAGCGTTTGCCAATAGTTTGTTTGTACCGTACCAAAAGGCTCTAAAATTGGTGTTATCAGTAAATAAAATCACCTTGCCTCGGCCTAATCGATTGACTTTTAGGGGTACGCTGTTTTTAATGAGTTCTAAATTTTCTTCTGAGATATACCCACTTTGCAAAGGATTTGAAGTGTATTGAATGGGGTTGTTATAACTCTGTTTATCTGCTTTTAAGTAGATATTGGTATTTCTAAAAAGTGAAATTTTATCTGAAGTAAATCCAAAATTAATTGGATGTGTTCGGTCTATATGGGCTTCGAAAATTGCACCACCCGTATTTTGGGCACCTCTAAAGTCATTTCTTTGCTCAAAAGAAACGTTTTTGGCGACCATTGAATTTCGTTTGAACTCTAAATTCAAAAATCCGTTAGAATTTAGCCAATTTGCACTATTTCGATAAGCGATTACACTTCCACCGTCTTGAACGAATGATTTNATCTTCTTCACAGTACCTTCACTAATTCTNGAACTACCGTAACCAAAGCCTGCAATGATGATGTCCGTATATCTACTGAGATCCGCATAAGGAAGTGTTTTTAGGTCTATTTTCGTAATGGGAATTTGATATCTTGTATCCATAAGATGCCAAATTTCACCTGCGTCGTATGAACGGATTCCTTCTCCGACTAAAAGTGCAATTTTAGGGAGTTGGACACCGTCAAACTCATTACTNCCCAAATCAATTCCTCTAGTGAGTCCTGTTGAAACTGCATCAACGGAAATATGAGTAGNTTTTGCAACNTCTTTCATCAATTCGAAAAGTTCTTCTTTTGATTTGTTTTGTCCTACAACAGGAACCATGATTGTACCATAATCGTAGGTTTTTCCATTGAGTTCAAAAGGAGATTTAGCAACTTTTGCTCGTATACCTTTGGATAAGATGTGATAAAGTGCTTTTGGGGTGTAGTATTCATGCCATTCGAATAGATAGGCATAATTGCTTTGAGCACTAACATTTCCTTCAGTCATTTCTAGTGACTGAACTGCCTCACCCGCAATTTCTAAGTTGTTTATTTCACTGTAATCTAGGTTAAATGCAAGTGGAAAGGTCCAAGCTGAAATGTCGTAAAAAAGACTATCTGTAAAGGTGGTTCTCTTTTCAAACATCGCCTTAATGAGCCTTGGATTACGCTGGTTTAGTGGAACGATATAGCTGCTACCGGCTTTAAAATTATTTCCAGCAACGCTCACATCCTTTTTTAATTCGTGAAATTGAATTTGGTGTCTGTTTAGTATTTCAGCTAAATGGTCGGTTTTTGCCTTGTCTTTTTGATGACCAAAAACATAACCTTTAAGCTTGCTTTTGCGTTGTGCTTCAGCCATTCCCTTGAAGAATTCGTACTGATAATTCATGAGTTCTGCTTTTAACTCATTTGCAGCTTTTAGTGTGGAGAGTGCGGTGGTGAATTGATTTCTTATAGTAAACGGGAAGGTTAAGATACCATTTTCACTTTCTTGGATATGACCTCTCGATGAACCTTGTTCAAATAAAATCCCAACACTTCCGTTTACATCGGGAAATGTGCTTCCTTTACCATAGTAGTAGTCATCATAATTTTCTTCAGAATAGTAGAGGGACCCAATACCGTCTAAGGCTTCTGCATGGTACTTTCCAATTTCAGCTGTCAGTTTTTGGTTCAATTCAGGGGTTAGTGGGTGAACCCTTGTAGGTTCTCCTGGTTGAAAGAAGAAAGTAGAATTAGTACCCATTTCGTGATGATCCGTGAGAACATTTGGGTACCATTTGTGGAATGTTTTTATTCGCGCTCTACTCTCGGGGAGTTGAACAGGTAACCAGTCTCTATTCAAATCAAACCAATAATGATTTGTTCTTCCGCCGGGCCAAACTTCATTGTATTCTCTGTCGTTTCCGTCAGCTGTTAGATTCATATTTCTATTTGTATTGGCCCAATAAGCAAAGCGTTGTAATCCATCAGGATTAAAACTTGGATCAAACAATATGACAGAATTCGATAGCTTGTTTTCGATTTCTTCTCCTTCGGCGGCTGCGAGATAATAGGCATAGGCTATCGCAGCGTTAGAGCCACTGGGTTCGTTTCCATGAATGGAGAACCCTTGATAAATAACCACCGGCATATCTGCTGTGGGCTGTTTTTCACCATTCACGACCTNAATGCGATTTTCTTGAATTGCCTCAATGTCTTTATGATTATTTTCCGAGGTAACGGTAACCAATAGAATCGGTCTGCCTTCAAAGGTATTTCCTCTGTTTTCAATCTTAAATCGAGGGCTTTTTTCAGCAAGTGTTCGAATGTATTCACTTAATTTATCGTGGGTGACATGCCACTCGCCAACTTCATGGCCGATAACCTCTTTTGGGGTTGGGATTTCTTTATTGTACGAAATGCCTTGNGGAAGGTAATAGTCNAGTGATTGAGCGCTAACATTGAGGTTGGTTAAAAAAAGAGCAACCGCGGTCAGGCACAGTTTAATTTGTGCTGTTTTAATNTGCATAAGCTTAATTTAGTTGTTATATATCTTCAAAACTGACATCTGTGAAACTTGAAGTTTCAGCTTGGTCATCTGTAGATTCTGAATCTGTATTTTCAGTTTTTTTATAGTCTTTTTGATGCCTTTCAGAAATAACTTCTTCACCTTTTTGATCAATAATAAAGGACATCATTTCTTCTACATGATCTTTGAAAGCAACAAAGTCTTCTTTGTAGAGATAAATTTTATGCTTTTTGTAGTGAAAACTTCCGTCTTCGTTGGTGAATTTTTTACTTTCTGTGATGGTTAGGTAGTAATCTCCAGCTTTTGTTGATCTTACATCAAAGAAATAAGTTCTTCTTCCAGCTCTTAAAACCTTTGAAAATATTTCTTCTTGTTCGGTTGATTCTCTCGTACTCATTCGATGATACTTTAGTAAGGGATATATCAAATTTGTAAAAAAAAAGCTTAGGTAGCAACATTTTAGTGTGCTAATTGTTCCGAATACTGTTTATAATAATAGCCTTTTGTGTCTTTTAGCAATTCGTTATGGCTTCCTTGTTGTACAATTTTTCCATNATCGAGGATAAGAATTTGGTCTGCGTGTTTGACACTTGANACTCTATGACTAACAATAAAAGTGGTAATATCAGCTGAACTTTCTTTGAGTTCATTTAAGATTTTTTCTTCAGTTTCTGTATCTACTGCAGATAAGCAATCATCGAAAACAAAGAGTTTAGGATTTTTGATAAGTGCTCTTGCAATAGATACACGTTGTTTCTGACCCCCACTTAATGTTATTCCTCGCTCTCCTAAAACAGTTAGATATCCGGCTTTAAATTCTATGATGTTATCGTGTACCATGGCTTTTTTAGCAGCCTCAATCACATTTTCTTGATTGACTTCATCTAGTGAAAAGGCAATGTTTTTTTCTATGGTTTCTGAAAATAAAAATGCGTCCTGTGGAACAACTCCAATGGATGATCGCAGTACATCTAAGTTGTATTCTTGAAGTTTGATACCATCTAGATATATTTCACCAGAAGTNGGGTCCATNAGTCGAGNNATTAGTTCTAAAAGGGTAGACTTNCCAGAACCGGTTTTACCCATAATAGCCAAGGTTTCTCCNTTNTTNACTTTAAAACTNACCTCTTTTAANGCTTGAATATTNGTGTCGTCGTAGGTATGTGAGACTTTTTTAAACTCNAGTTCACCTTTGAGCTCAANNNAATCAAAATTGTGATTTACGATTTCTGNTTTTGTTTCTAAAAANTCATTGATTCTCTTTTGAGAAGCNTCTGCACGCTGAATTATAGATGTTANCCAACCTACTACGGCTACAGGCCANGTNANCATATTNACATAAAGAATAAATTCTGCGATAACTCCCACAGAATCGATATTTCCTGNNANGTATTCTTTTCCNCCGATNTACATTACNANTATGTTACTCAAACCGATAAGTAAAATCATCATNGGAAAAAACCAAGCATTTACTTTAGCCAAACTCATACTTGTCTCTTTTCCTTCNTTGGNGAGTTGGCTTATTTCGATGTCCAANNTTTTTTCNAGNCGNTAAGCCTTAACTANNGNAATTCCAGAAAAAGCCTCNTGNGTAAANGTAGANAGGGTAGAGAGNTATTGTTGAACTTTTGTGCTTCTNTGGTGAATGATTCGACTTATTCTATAAATTAAAANCGATAAGACAGGAAGNGGTAANACGGNGTAAAAAGCAATGGTNGGNGCNTTGATAAACATCAAAGGAATNAGTATTGNNAATAGTGTAAGNGTTTGAAANCCNTACATGATTGCTGGNCCAGCATACATTCTTACNTGAGAAACNTCNTCAGANATNCGATTCATTAAGTCTCCAATTCTATTTNTCTTNTAAAATCCTAAGTCNAGGGNCAAATAGTGTTCAAAAACTTCATTTTTNAGNTCGTANTCTATGTATCTAGAAACATTTATGATGTACTGTCTCATNAAAAAAGTAAGNGNTGCNGATATCAANGTAGTNCCGATGATGATTAAAATATCTTCTAANAGAGCAGCTTTNGCCTCGCTCATNTNAATAAGACCTTTATTGTAATTTTCAATGACTTGAATGGATGNATTGACATANGAAGGCATAATGAGAGAAAAAACNCTNGCACTNATTGTAATCAANAGNCCTANTAAGAGTTTAGAGCGGTATTTTTTAAAATATTTATTTANATATNGNANAGCTTTCATAGCAAGATAAGAATCACATCAAAGATAGCTTAGATGAATTTATAAGTTTACTTTTGTGCCAATTACTTACAAGAAAAGATTGAAACATGCTCTCTCGTCGGCAAATTAGAATTAAAGTTATGCAAGGAGCTTACGCNGTTTTGCAAAACAANNAACAGACTATTGATTTTCAGCTTAACTTTCTGAAAGGGAGTATAAGAGATGCCTACAAGCTCTATGTATTTCAATTTAATTTAATGAGTGAGTTGTATCATTATGTCGATAAGCGTTTGGTTAAAGAGCGAAATCGATATTTAAAATCTGAAATAAGTTCTGCAGATCCTGAACGCTTGGTTAAGAATAAATTTTGGGTGAATATCATTAATGATCAAACTCTTAAAGAAGCTTGTGAAACGTATCATGTGTCGAACTGGAGTATGCACCAGGATTATCTTAAATCCATTTATGAGGATTTAATTTTAAAGGATTTTTACCAAGACTACATGAATGCTGAAACAATTTCTTTCGAAATTGATAAAGAGTTTGTGCTTCAACTCTTTAAGCAGGTAATTGCCCCAAACGAGAAGTTGTATGAAAAAATTGAAGAACATCAATTGACTTGGCTCGATGATTTGCCATTAATTAACACATTTATTCTCAAATGGATAAGTAATCAAGATTCGGAGGTAGAGGTTTTTAGTATAGGAGACAATCTAGTTGAGAGTTCTGAAGATGTGGATTTCGGAACCAAGCTCTTGGAGTTTATATTGTTGAGAAATGAAGAACTAGCCAAGGAAATTGAAGGAAAGACCCCTAATTGGGAACAAGATAGAATCGCAGATATTGATTTGATTTTATTGAAAATGGCAATTTGTGAATTACTGCATTTCAATCAAATTCCAGTTCGTGTAACAATTAATGAATATCTGGAAATTGCTAAAGAATATTCTGGTCCTAAAAGCAGTATTTTTTTAAATGGAATAATGGATAAACTTTTGAATGAGTTCCAAGAAAACAATCGAATTAAAAAAGTAGGTAGGGGACTTTTATAGACTTGAAAGAATATGTTATTTTTGGAAAAAATAGAATTTAATTATGAATAATCGAATCCTTTCTTATGCAGTAACAGCGATGATTGCTTTCGCTGTGACTTCATGCAAGCAAAAAGCTGCAGATAAAGTAAGTTCTGCAAATATGGAAAATGCAGTTCAGCGCGATGCTCAACAAGCTAAAGTGCCAGTTATGAGTTTTGAATCAAAAGAACATGATTTTGGTCAAATCGCCTATGGAGCACCACAAGAAAAAATATTTGAATTTACCAATACAGGTGATGCTCCGTTAATTATCACAGATGC
>NZIQ01000073.1 GCA_002691685.1 Flavobacteriaceae bacterium
TAGAAGAAAATTTAATTGTTAAAAAAGAAATCATAAATCAGATTAAAGCTTTAATTAATGCAGACGAAAACCTAAACTCTACATTTAAAAACTTTAAAGAACTTCAAGAGCAATGGAAATCAACAGGACCTGTTCCAAAGGTCGTAAATGATGACCTGTGGAAAACCTATCACCATCACGTCGAACGTTTTTATGACTTTGTTTATTTAAACAAGGAACTTAGAGATAAAGATTTTAAACACAATTATCAAGAGAAACTCAAAATTGTAGAGAAAGCAGAGCAGTTGAGTAATGAAGTAGATTTTCGACGTGCTTATTCAGAATTGCAAATTCTCCACAAAATATGGAAGGAAGACTTAGGCCCAGTAGCAAAAGAACAAAGAGAAGAGATCTGGGAACGATTTAGTGCAGCCACTAAGGAAATGCACAGCAAAAAGCAAGAATTTCAAAAAGTTCTTGATTTAGAATTCGAAGAAAACCTTAATCAAAAGAATAAAATCATAGATCAGATTACTCATTTAGTGAGTAATATGGCCAACAACCATAACAAAGTTCAGAATCAAATTAAAGAGTTTGAACAATTACGAGATCAGTTTTATAAGATAGGTAGAGTGCCAAATAAACGTCAGAAAGAAATTATAAATCGTCTTAAAGGTTTAACTAAAGATTTCAATTCCAAAAAGAATCAGTTCTATAAAGATCAAAAAAAGAATCAACAAGAAAATTTAAGATTAAAAAAAGAACTGGTAGAAAAAGCGAATGCGTTAAAAGACAGTGATGATTTTAAAACTATTACTCCAGAAATGATCAAAATTCAGAATGATTGGAAAAAAATAGGTCACATACCAAGACATCAATCCGAAACATTGTGGCAAGAATTTAAAACGGCTTGCAATCATTACTTTGATCGTATCAACAAAGAAAAAAATCAAGTTCAAAGAGAGGAGGATAAAAACTTTAAAGCGAAAAAGAACATACTAGAAGAATTAAAGAAATTTACACCAGGTAAAGAAGAGAAAGAGAACTTAAAGTTTGTCAATTCATTAATGATGAAGTGGGATTCTATTGGGTTTGTACCTCGCCAAAAAATGAAGCAACTTTCGAACTACCAACAGTTGATAGAGAAATGTTATACAAAAATAGGACTCACTTCTGAACAAGCAGAATTCATGTCTTTTGATCAAAAATTTGAATTGTTAACGGAACAAGAAGATGTGAACAGCATTCAAAAAGAAAGAATGCGTATAAGAGAGAAAGTCAATGAGCTCAAAGATCAAACTCGTCAATTAGAAAACAATTTGCAATTTTTCGCTAATGCAAAAGATGATAATCCTCTTGTAGTAAATGTTTTAAATGATATAAAAGATCATAAAGACGCTATTCAGGGATGGAACGAGAAATATAAACAACTCAACATCTTGATTAATAAAATAACTAAAGCACAAGAAGAACAAGAGTCACCAGTAGAGTCAAATGAAACCTAATTATTTGGCGATATTTACAGACCTCGTTTCTCTAATAACTGTGACCTTAACTTGCCCCGGATAGGTCATATCTGTTTGGATTTTTTGTGAAATTTCAAATGAAATCTGATTGGCTTTGTCGTCACTTACTTTATCACTAGAAACAATTACCCTTAATTCTCTTCCTGCTTGAATCGCATATGCCTTATCAACACCCTTAAAACCTAATGCAATATCTTCCATTTCTTTAAGGCGCTGAATGTATGAATCCACAACTTGTCTTCTCGCACCTGGTCTAGCCCCGCTAATTGCATCACAAACTTGAACAATAGGTGAAATTAGGGAGGTCATCTCAATTTCGTCGTGGTGGGCTCCAATAGCATTACAGACTTCATTATTCTCTTTATATTTTTGAGCCCATTGCATACCTAATATAGCGTGAGGTATCTCAATTTCACCATCTGCCATAGGAACCTTCCCTATATCGTGTAATAAACCTGCTCGCTTTGCCAACTTAGAATTCAAACCAAGTTCAGCAGCCATTATACCACAAAGCTTAGCTACCTCTCTAGAGTGCTGAAGTAAATTTTGACCATAAGACGAGCGATATTTCATTCTACCTACGGCTTTGATTAGTTCAGGGTGTAATCCATGTATGCCCAAGTCTATAATGGTTCTTTTCCCAACTTGAATAATTTCTTCATCAATTTGCTTTTGAGTCTTTTTTACAACTTCTTCTATTCTAGCAGGATGGATTCTACCATCCGTAACCAATCGATGTAAGCTCAATCTCGCGACTTCTCTTCGCACAGCATCAAATGAAGATAAAATAATGGCCTCAGGAGTATCATCAACAATTATTTCCACTCCTGTTGCAGATTCGATTGTTCTAATGTTACGTCCTTCACGACCTATTATACGCCCTTTTATATCATCAGATTCCAAATTAAAGACAGAAACACAATTTTCGATAGCCTCTTCAGTTCCTATCCGCTGAATTGTATTGATAATAATTTTTTTTGCTTCTTGTTGAGCTGTTAATTTCGCCTCTTCTAAAGCGTTTTGCATAAATGAAAGAGCATCTGTCTTAGCTTTGTCTTTAAGAGATTCTACCAATTGTGCTTTAGCCTCCTCAGCAGAAAGGCCTGAAATTACTTCAAGCTGTTGCACATGACTTTCGTGAATTTTTTCAATTTCTTTTGACTTTTTGTCTACTAATTTATTTTTATGACTTAATGACTCAATTTGATTTTCTAATTGTGAATTAAGATTTTTATTGGACTTCAAAAGTGAATTGACTTCATTTTCTTTATCTCTCGTTCGCTTTTCAACCTCTCCTATTTTCTTTTCTTTGGACAGAATAAATTTTTCGTGCTCAGATTTCAATTCTAAAAATTTTTCTTTAGCCTGAAATATTTTGTTTTTTCTGACTTGTTCACCATCTTTTTTGGCGTTATTCAAAATAAGTTGAGCCTCTTGTTTGGCCCGACTTATCAATCCGTTACCTTTATTTTTACTCGCAATTTGTGCAATCAGAAAACCTGTTCCGAGGCCTACAACTGCTACAATTATAAGTAGTGTATTTGCTTCCATTTTATTTAATTAAAACCCACATTGGAGGGGTTTTGTACAAACTCCATTTTATCAGGTTTAGGGCTAACCAACTGCTTAAAAATCTCAAACTAGTTGAGCGTGTTCGCACAATCAAAACTCACCCTTTTTAATTTAACTTTCGTTGAGTTCGTAAAACTATAACCAATGTGGGAAATTTTAAGAAAGAGTCGTCTATACTATTGTAACTCCTTCTCTACTATTGTTGCCATCGACTTTAATTTCTCAAGACTATCATCATATTGTCTCGAATCAAATTTTGAATCTTCTAATCGTGTCGCAAATTGCAGCAAGCTCATAGCCAGTACATCTTGCTTATCAGATACGGCATAATTTTGTTCAAGGCTTTTTATCACCTCTTGAGCCTTGCGCGCTGCTCTTTGTATAACTTCCTCACGATCAGCGTCTACTGTCAGAGGATAAACCCTTCCAGCAACATTCAATTTTATTTTAATTTTTTCAGTCATTAACCTAAGCATCCATGTGATCAATACACCACTCCAACTCAATAAGCATTTGATCAATTCTATTTATTACAGGGCTGCTTGAATTTATATTTCCCTTGTTCAATTTGTTTTGTTCGAAACCTTCTTTCAATTCACACAATTCATTCTTTAAATCCTCGTTGTCATTAATGAGTCTCTTATTATCTGATATCAGCCTGTTATTCTTATCTTTTAACTGTTTAAGATGTTCAGTAAGCGATATTAACTTAGACTCTAAATGCGTAATTGATTCAAAAAGCTCTTTCAAAACATTTCAAAAATACGAAAACTCTGTTTAAAAACACTTTAACCTAAAACCGCTTTCAATTGTTAAATAGAACTTACAACAGTATTTATTTTTTTCTATGGATATACACACTGCCGTTGACAGGTGTATTTGCTCAACATAATGAAAACAGTTTTCAACTCCATAATCCTATAAAAAATAAGGAATTACTTCTAGCAGGAACCTTTGGTGAACTTCGTTCAAACCATTTTCATGCTGGCATAGATATTAAAACCAATGGAAGAGAAGGACTCTCCATTTACGCAGCAGATAGTGGTTTTGTCAGTAGAATTAAAATCTCTACTGGAGGCTATGGTAAAGCGCTTTATATAGAACACCCTAATGGTCTCACTACCGTATATGCACATCTGAGTCGTTACAGTGATAAGATTGAAGAACTAATTCGAAAACACCAATACCAAGTAAAAAAATACGAGGTTGAATTGTTCCCCAAACGAGATGAAATACAAGTAGAACAAAATGAGATAATCGCCTATTCTGGAAATACAGGAGGGTCTTCTGGGCCACATTTACATTTTGAAATAAGAAAATCGGCAGGACAAATTCCCATGAATCCTTTAAAATTCGGTATTCATGTTCAAGATAAAACACCTCCTAGTATTCGAAGTTTATACGCCTATCCTGTTAAAACCAACAGCATAATTAACAAAAGTCAAGTACCTGTTAAAATACCGATCAAAAGAGCTGATAATAGTCGTTTTAGCACAGATAGTATTTTGGTTTCTAATAGTCTTGGACTAGGACTAAACAGCTTTGATCGCCAAGATTTAACCTGCAATAAAAATGGTCCTCATCAAATCAAGGTATGGCACAAACAAAGACTTATACAACATTATTTATTCGAATCTTTTACTTTTTCAGAAACTAAAAAGATTAACGAGCTCATAGACTACCGCCGTTTAATAAATACTAAAGAACGCGTTTTACAACTATTCACCTCAAAGGAATTTTCAGGCTCTAGTATAATCCAAAAACAAGAAAATAAAGGAATCATAGAAATCAAAAATGGTGAAAAAGGGTTTGTTGAAATTGAACTCATTGATTTTAATGAAAATAAAACTACAATTCGAATTCCCTACAAAGGAATGACGCAAGAAGTCAGTATTCCAAAACCAAAAATAGAATTAACGCCCTACTTTGTGGATTATCAAAAGGCATTCAATTGGAAAAAAAACGATTTTGAAGTTCGTTTTAAGCCTAGTAGTTTTCTGAAAGACACCTATCTAAACTTGAATTTAGAGGGAGATATCATCGAAATTGATCGAGAAAGCAGGTATTTAAAGCAGCGATTTAAAATCTTGAGATACCTCAATGAAAAGGATAGCTTAAAAGGGAAAAAGTACTTTTTTAGAAAGGCTAAGAACAACAGGGAGTATCCTGTAATGACCAGAGAAGTGAATGAAGCTATAATCGCTGAGACTTCTATCTTAGGAGTATACGGCATAGGTATTGATACTATTAAACCAACGCTAAAGATTGTTAATTTCAAGAAAGATCAATCCATCAGAAATTACAAACTTCTAAAATTAAAAACCTCGGACAATCAAACGGGAATTAAATCATACAATGCCTACTTCAATGATAATTGGATTCTAATGTCCTACGAACCTAAAACAAGCACCTTAACCATTGATACCGATGAATTGAATTTTATTGAACCCCAACAAGAACTAAAGGTCATTGTCGAAGATTTTAAAAACAACAAACAAGAGCTGATCCTAAATATCAAAAAATAAACACGTAAATCGTTAAAATTCAATTACTTTTGAAAAAAATTGTCAATGAAACGATTACTTTTAATCTTCATATTCCTTTGGGCCATTCCTTTTTTTGTGCTCGCTCAAAAAGACATATTTATTAGCCCTAAATTCAATGAGCTCACAAAAAAGCATAAATTATTGGCAATCATCCCATTTAAATCAGTTCTAGATTTAAACACCACACAAAAAGCTGATAGCGAAGAAATTGAAGGTAAGGCTGTACAGACAGGTTTAGAAAATTATTTCAACCAGCGAAAAAAAAGAAAAAAGTTTACCGTAGAATTTCAAGAAATTAAAACCACAAATCAGATACTAGAAGAACAAGAAATCAATTATGATGACCTTGGCCTATACTCTTCTAAAGATCTCGCTAAAATTTTAGGAGTAGATGGAATCATCTCTGGATCTATAGACTTAAATGTGTTGCTTTCGCAAGGAATTGAAAAAGATATAGGTCTTGGAGATTTTCTTTTTTTCGATTCAGATTTTGGCAGAATCGCTGTAAAAATAAGTGATGGCATAACAGGAAAATTACTTTGGAAATACGACAAAGCCATCACCCGTAAGGGAGGCAAAAATACCATTGAATTCATAGACAGTATGATGAAAAAAGCTTCTCGAAATTTTCCCTACGACAGAAATTGAGCCTTTATCCATTGCAAAACTCACTCAATACCTCTAACACATAGTCTATATCTTCTTCGGTATTAAAAATCGAAAAAGAAAAACGCAATGAAGGATATTGCTTTTGTTCTGTGGTTAGTACTGCAGATAAAACATGTGATCCTTTTTGGCTTCCTGACTGACAAGCACTTCCTTGGGAACAGGCAATGCCCTTTAAATCCATATGAAATAAGAGCATGGACGCTTTAGATTCAGTCAATGGCAATCTGCAGTTCACTAGCGTGTAAGTACTGCTTTCTGAATCAGCAGAAAGACCGTTAAAAGCAACTCCTTCAATTTTTGAAGTCAAACCAGTAATGAATCTCTTTTTTAGTGCTAAAACATATTGTTTTTCATTTTCAAGATGAGCATTTGCAATTTCAAAGGCTTTTGCCATACCAACAACATTATGTGTCATTTCAGTTCCAGCACGTATACCTTTTTCTTGACCTCCACCAATTATCTGAGGACATAGCTTACAACTTTTGTTCATGTAGGCAAAGCCTACTCCTTTTGGCCCGTGAAATTTATGCGCAGCTGCATTGATAAAATCGATTTTGACCTTAGAAACATCCCATTTGTAATGACCAACTGATTGAACAGTATCAGAATGAAATAAAGCTTGATATTTATTACACAACTCCCCTACCCTTTGAACATCCAGTAAATTTCCAATTTCATTGTTTACATGCATTAAAGTCACCAGTTGTTTCTTTGAAGATCCCTCTTCTAACAAAGTTTCAAGATGTTCATAATCAATAGAGCCATCTGGAAGAATTCGAACAAAACAAACCTCAACACCTTGGGATTTCATTTTTAAAACAGTGTCTAAAACAGCGTGATGTTCAATTTCAGAACTGATAATACGCTTAACTCCCAAAGATTCACAAGAAGATTTAATAATTAAATTGTCTGCCTCTGTACCCCCAGAAGTAAAAATAATTTCGTTAGGGCTTGCACCAATAAGACTTGCTATCTGTTTTCGAGCTAACTCGATATGAGATCTTGCTTTTCTACCAAAACTATGCGTTGATGAAGGGTTTCCAAAATCACTACCCAAAACAGTTATCATTTCTGAAATGACTTCTTCTCTTACTGGAGTGGTCGCCGCATTATCGAGATAAACGGTTTTCATAAATTCACAATTAACAGTGCAGTGCTAAGCTAGGTATTTAAAGTTTTAAGCTAAAATATCTTGTTGAAAATTAATGACATTTAATATCTTTGAGGCGTAAATTGAAGAATCCAGAACGCTTAAATTCCAGACCTTTTTATCTTTGTAAATCTCTTATCATGCTTAAAAAAATAACTGCACTTTTTATTTCATTTGCAACCTTTATCGCCTGCAATGATGGAGGGTTAGAGGTAGAAAATATCGATTTTAATGGCATCAATATTTCATATTGTGGAACATTAGACCTAGAAGAAGAACTTCTTTTTAAATTAAATGACCGAGAGGCCTTAATCCTCGAACTTCCCAATGCTTTTTTTACGCTCGAAGAAAAAAATAGAGAATACACTATACCTTCTGCTGCTCAATTAACGTATCGAATTTTTGACGAAAAGGTCACAACTACATATTTCTGCTCTCTTATTCCAGAAATTACACCCAATGTCGTCAATTCTTATGAGGCCATAGGAGGAAAGTTATTGGCGACAAGCACGCTAAATTCAGAAACTAATCGATACGATTATATAATAGAATTGCAAGAGGTTAGTTTTGCACTCAATGAAACCGAGCGAATAACCAATCTCAGCATTGAAGAGTTTGGCACTCTCAGCTTCAATACAAATTAGAGTTTGTATCT
Organism: Flavobacteriaceae bacterium; assembly: GCA_002691685.1. Classification (GTDB taxonomy): domain Bacteria; phylum Bacteroidota; class Bacteroidia; order Flavobacteriales; family Flavobacteriaceae; genus UBA3478. The sequence continues at coordinate 8,098 of NZIQ01000073.1, forward strand.
CACTAAGGTTGCACCAAGTCCGTATTTGTAATAAGGTGCATCTTCAAATATCAAAAAATCATATCTGCCTAGAATAGTGTAAAGTTCTTGTTTCAAAACACCCTCACCCACTCCGTGAATAAATACAAAATGAGGGATTCTTTTTTTAATGGCAAAATCAAGCTTTCCCTGTGCAGCACTAACTTGGTAATTCAAATAATTTGATTTATCAAGGGTTTTCCAATCGGGATGAAGTTTATCGATATGCAAATCGAACTCGATGTACGTTTTTTTCTTTGGAGATTTCGACCTCTTTTTCGGTTTAGTATTCTCGTTTTTTTCTCGTTTTATATTGTTGATATTGCCAATAGAAAAATTGAGCTCACGACAAGGCACAATTTGTAACAAGTTGACTTCCAAATCAAAACCGTCCTCGATAGTAACCAAAACACGATTGTCTGTTATCGCTTTTACAGTACCATTGAGATTTTCATCGATTAATGATACTTTATCTCCTATTTCAAAACCCTGTTTCATTTGTACGAAAATACGATGTTTGTTATTTTTAAGGTATGCTTGATTATATTTGAAACCTATGAATGATGTTATACCTTTTTTAGAGTCAAAAATGCTACCGTGTACAACGAAGTACTGGTTGGGCTTTGATTGTCCTGGATGTGGCATTCAAAGAGCTTTAATCGCACTTTTAAAAGGAGATTTGTTAGGGAGTCTTCAGCTTTATCCGGCATTAATTCCACTTTTACTTTTTTTTAGTTTACTCACAAGTTCTCTTATTTTTTCAAACCAACGCCTTTCACATTTGGCTCAAATAACTGGAATTTTAAGTGGTATTTTGGTGGTCATTAATTATATTTATAAAGTAGTAATCCACTTTTTTTAAGCATGTCACAACTCAAACTCCCCAATGTTAATGTCGCTTTAGCCTTAGCTCTAATTTCTTATATATGCTGTTGTTTTAGCGCTGGAATTGGTGGAATTATACTTTCGGCTAGTGCACTTATCTTAATTCGAAAAGATCAACAACTATACAGCGCCAATCCTGAACAATATTCTAACCACAGCACGCTTAAAGTAACAAGAGTCATTAGCGTTATAGCACTTTTATTAAGTGTTTTCGCGACTTTATTGGTGGTTAATGCAATAATTGAAGCCGGGGGTTGGGATATGTATATTGAACAGCAAACCGAACTCTACGAAAATTTTGAGCTCTAAACCTTAGTTAGCCAACTTACTCAAAAAAGAAAGTCTGAAAAGATTGAGCTCCTCATAGTCAAAATCTCCATCAAATTCTACCATTGCGGCATCTAATGAATCAGTTTTCGCTTCAATAAAATAATTGTGTAACTCTTCTTGTTGGTCCTCGTCAAGAATTTCATCAATCCAATATTCAATATTCAATTTCGTGCCCGAATAAACAATCTGTTCCATCAATTGAATCAATTCACCCATTTCCATCCCTTTTGCGTCCGCAATATCGTCTAATGGCAATTTTCGATCTAAGCTTTGAATAACATACAGTTTTAAAACTGAATTTAATCCTGTTGAGCGAATAACCATATCATCTGGTCGCGTAATATTATTTTCCTCGACATAAGAAGAAATCAATTTAAGAAAAGGTTTACCATATTTCTTAGCTTTTGTCTCACTCACCCCGTGAACATGAGAAAGCTCGGCTGTAGAAACTGGATATTTACTCACCATATCTTCCAAAGAAGGATCCTGAAAAATGACATATGGAGGTAAGTTTCGCTTTTTTGATTCAGTTTTGCGCAGCGCCTTGAGCAAATTCAAAAGTTTATCATCAAGTACTCCTTTAACTACATTAAACTGTGTTTGAGCAAACAAGATTTTGTCGAAGTCTCGATTTAAACTCATCATAAAAGAGATTGGGTTTTGTAAATAATCGATTCCTTTTGTTGTCAACTTTAGAACCCCATATACTTCCACATCTTTCGACAGTAATCCTTCAATAATAGATTGGCGGATCAAGGAGTTCCAAAAATTAGCCGATTGCTCTGATCCACAGCCAAAAAAAGTTCTTTCATTTGTTTTGTGACTCGAAAGAATACTATTTTTTTCTCCGCGCATCACCAATACGACCTCTTTAGTTTTAAATTTTTGAGCTGTATCACGAACTACTTTAAGCAAGATAAGAAGCTCATTTTTTGCTTCAAACCTTTCTTTAGGAAAACGAGTATTATCATCCATTTGTGCTCCTTGTCCAGTGTTTTCATCAAAATCTTCTCCAAAATAATTGAGAATAAATTTTCGGCGTGAAATCGAAGTTTCCGCATAAGCCATAATGTCGTTCAGGAGAGCTATTCCAATTTCTTGTTCAGCTACTGGCTTATTAGCCATAAATTTTTCAAGCTTTTCAATATCTTGAGGAGCATAAAAGGAGATACATTGACCCTCACCTCCGTCTCTACCAGCTCTACCTGTTTCCTGATAATAACTTTCGATACTCTTTGGCATATCGTAATGAATAACAAATCGTACATCGGGTTTATCAATACCCATACCAAATGCAATTGTCGCTACCACAACATCTACCTCTTCCATCAAAAACATATCTTGGTATTTCGCTCTAGTCTTATTATCAAATCCAGCATGATAAGGTACAGCGCTAATGGAATTTACTTGCAACGTTTGGGCTAATTGATCTACCGTTTTTCGACTTAGACAATAGATAATTCCAGATTTGCCTTTTTGTGAGGAAATAAACTTAATAATGTCTTTATCCACTTCTTTTGTCTTCGGACGCACCTCGTAGTACAGATTGGGACGATTGAACGAAGCTTTAAATGTTCTCGCATTAGTCATTCCCAAGTTTTTAATAATATCCTCTTGTACCTTTGGAGTAGCAGTCGCAGTAAGTCCAATAATTGGAATCTTTAAATCTATTTGACCTATGATAGACTTTAAATTTCGATATTCAGGTCTAAAGTCATGACCCCATTCAGAAATACAATGTGCCTCATCAACAGCTACAAATGAGATTTTTAATTGACTTAAAAGATTTATATTATGTGACTTAGTTAAAGATTCAGGAGCGACATAAAGTAATTTTGTACGAGCATTCTTAAGATCGTCGATTACCGTATTTAATTCGCTTTTAGTCAAAGAAGAATTCAACACATGAGCCACGGCAAAATTATCTGAATACGAGCGTATAGCATCTACTTGATTTTTCATCAAAGCAATCAGAGGAGAAACAACAATTGCAGTACCTTCTGAGAGCAAAGCTGGCAACTGATAGCACAGTGATTTTCCACCACCGGTAGGCATAATCACAAAAGTGTCCTTTCCCCATAGAATACTTTCTATTACAGGTTTTTGTAATCCCTTAAACGTTGAAAATCCAAAAAAAGAAAACAATGCCTTTTCTAATGAATCATCAGAAATTTCAAATTTCATTTGGCAATAAAACTAAGACTATAATTATACCTAACTAAACTCAAACTAATAATGTAGGGTATTAGACCTTCATTTGATTAACTTTGAAGTCTAAAATTAATTTATTTTTATCAATTTCTCCCTATTGGACTTGAATCAAAAAATATCAGAGAGTGTTCTTAACACCTTAAGAATCAAAAAACAAGCGGTTAATACGTTAGAAAAAATTAATCCAGATGATTTTACAGAAGTCATTAAAGCACTTTTAAAATGCAAAGGTAAAATCGTAGTGACAGGCATCGGTAAATCGGCAATTATTGCATCTAAAATTGTAGCTACCCTAAATTCAACTGGCTCACCTGCTGTTTATATGCATGCAGCGGACGCCATTCATGGCGATTTGGGAATTATTCAAGAAAATGACGTAGTAGTTTGCATCTCAAATAGTGGGAATACTCCAGAAATAAAAACACTTGTTCCTCATCTAATTCGTGATAATAATACCTTAATCGCCATAAGTTCAAACCCTTCATCGCATTTAGTCAATGCAGCCCAACAACGTATTATTTATGAATACGCTAAAGAAGCATGCCCTCATAATTTGGCTCCCACTACAAGTACTACCCTTCAACTAATTATTGGCGATGCCTTAGCAATTGCTCTTTTGGAATGCAAAAATTTTCAAGAAAAAGACTTTGCGAAATTCCATCCTGGAGGCTCACTAGGAAAACTTTATCAACGCGTAGGGGATTTGATCAAGGTAAATAAATGTCCAACAATTGCTGCCCATCAGAATATAAGAGAAGCCATAATTAGCATAACAGAAAATATGCTCGGATGCACCGTTGTTCTTGAAAAAGGTAATATCGCCGGGGTCATTACAGATGGAGATATTCGAAGAATGTTGAGTTCTGAAGATAAGCTAGATTTAAATTCAATACAGCTAAAGCAAATCATGAGTACTAATCCTGTAACCGTTTCAGAAGATGAAATGGCCAGTGAAGCACTTCAAAAAATAAGACAAAATGAAATTTCTCAGCTCGTTGTAATAGACAAAGACAATAATTACAAAGGGATTTTACATATTCACAATCTCATAAATGAAGGCTTGACATGAGTACTACTTTTAAAGAAAAAGAAATGTCATTTTTGGATCATCTCGAAGAATTGAGATGGCATCTCATTCGTTCCATCATTGCGGTATTATGCATTGGTATCGTAGCATTTGTAATGAAAGACTTCGTATTTGACACTATTATTTTTGGTCCAAAAAAAATGAGTTTTCCGACTTATCGTTTTTTCTGCAGCATCGGTCAATTTATAGGAATCGAATCTGAGTTTTGTGCGGATTCCTTGCCATTTACCATTCAAAATAGGACTATGGCTGGACAATTTTCAGCCCATATATGGACATCAATTTGGGCAGGATTTATTTTAGGTTTTCCTTATTTACTATTTGAATTATGGCGATTTATTTCTCCTGGTCTCTATGAGAGTGAACGAAAGTATTCTAAAGGATTTATTTTCGTAGCTTCCTTTTTGTTTTTTATGGGTGTTCTTTTTGGGTATTACATTGTGTCACCATTATCGATTAACTTTTTAGGAACTTACACAGTGAGCCAAGAAGTCAGTAATGAAATCGACATAAGTTCATTCATATCTACCGTTAGAGCATCTGTAATCGCTTGCGGCATCATGTTTGAGCTTCCTATTTTAATCTACTTCTTGACAAAAATTGGTTTAGTCACTCCAGAAATTTTGAGGAAATATCGAAAAATTGCAATCGTACTCGTTTTGTTATTATCTGCTGTGATTACCCCACCAGATGTAGCCAGTCAAATCATCGTTACCATTCCCGTAGTTTTTCTCTACCAAATAAGCATCTATATTTCAAAAATTGTATTGAAAAAAGAAAATCAAAATGAACCAAAACGAACATAATCTTGTAGGAGACTTTAATCACTATCGTTCAAAAATGAACGAAAAATTATTATCAGGAGATCATAAACTCATCAAAAGAATCTTCAACTTAGACCACAACGCCTATCAAGAAGGTGCCCTAGATAAAAAAACAAAAGAGTTACTAGGACTTGTGGCTTCAGCTGTATTGCGATGTGACGATTGTATTAAATACCATTTAGAGGGTGCTAAAGACAATCAAGCTACCAAAGAAGAGGTTATGGAAACACTAGGAATCGCTACCTTAGTAGGTGGAACAATTGTAGTTCCTCACTTGAGAAGAGCCTATGAGTACTGGGAAGCTTTAGAAAGCGAACTACAATAACAGAAGAAGAATATGAAGCTAAAAGCTGTAAATCTCTCCAAAAAATACAGTGGTAGACAAGTTGTCAAAGAAATTTCAATTGAAGTAAGTCAAGGTGAAATTGTTGGTCTACTTGGACCAAATGGTGCTGGCAAAACAACCTCATTTTATATGATTGTAGGTCTAGTCAAACCCAATGGAGGGCAAATTTTCTTGGATTCAACGGAGATTACAAAATTCCCAATGTACAAAAGAGCGCAGTACGGTGTGGGATACTTAGCTCAAGAAGCTTCAGTTTTTAGAAAACTAAGTATAGAAGATAACATTCTTAGCGTATTGCAAACCACAACACTCAGTAAAAAGGAACAACTGAACAAATTGGAGTCCTTAATCGAAGAATTTTCATTGGGTCACATCCGAAAAAATCGTGGAGATTTACTTTCAGGTGGTGAACGTCGAAGAACAGAGATTGCAAGAGCCTTGGCTACAGATCCAAAATTCATTCTACTAGACGAGCCATTCGCCGGAGTCGATCCAGTGGCTGTAGAGGATATTCAGAGAATTGTGGCTCAATTAAAGAATAAAAATATCGGTATACTCATCACAGATCATAACGTTCAAGAAACCTTGGCCATTACAGAAAGATCATATCTCATGTTTGAAGGTGGTATTTTAAAAGCTGGTCCACCCGAGGAACTTGCCAAAGACGAAATGGTCAGAAAAGTGTATTTAGGACAAAATTTCGAGCTTCGAAAAAAACAACTAGATTTTGAATCTAAGGAGTGAAAGAAGAACAAGTTCAATGTAAATTAAAGCAATAGCAAAAGAGGGCATAACGGTAAAGGTAATTGCACCTAAAACGATTAAAAGATACCGCCACTTATTGGCCTTATATTCAAAACCCTGAAACTTAAGGTTTATTATTTTCAGTTTAGAAATCATCAACAACGACACCAATACGGTTAAGAAAGAAACAGCCGTGACATGCAGTTCAGCGCTTTCAAAATACAATTCAAGGTTGAGGTGTATCAAAGACATCACTAATAAAGCACTTATAGGAGTAGGTATACCTGTAAAATACTGTTTTGAACCCACTTGTTCTAAATTAAAACGCACTAGGCGAATTGCCGCAGTTACAGGATAAATAGTACTGAGAATAAGGAATATAAAATGGGCATTTAAGGTGTGCAAATAGTTCATCAAGAAAAACCCAGGGAGTATCCCAAAACTAACGAGATCTGCGAAGGAATCAAATTGCGCTCCAAAATTGGTCTTAGCATTGAGCAAGCGTGCAAAAAATCCATCGAGAAAATCAAGAATTAGGCAGGTACAAAGCAAATAAAATGCTTCTGAAAAAGACCCTTCAGCCACAAACCATATTGCCATAAATCCAACAACTAGATTTAGAATACTAATAAAGTTTGGAATATTACGTTTTATTATCATTGGGTTGTGAAGTTAGAAAACATTAATAAAATAGCAACGTATATTTGTGCCAAGATGAAGTATTTCTTTAATTGTCCACTGTTTTGTATACTTATAACAGTTTTTTTTAGTGCCAAATTAAGTGGTCAGCAACTTAAATATGGGTTCGAAGAAAGCACCTCAAATTCATATTCAAAATTCCATCAAACTTTACTGAGCGAACAATCTCAAATAAGTGTGCTCATCTGTGGTCCAGGTGAAGAACTCTACTCAAAATTTGGTCATGCGGCCATTAGAATCATCGACAACAAAAAAAATATTGACCGCGTTTTCAACTATGGCACTTTTGACCCTAGTATGCCCAATTTTTACACCAAATTCTTAAAAGGTCAAATGCTTTATGAACTGTCTGTAACCAATACAGTGCAGTTTCTTTACACTTATCAAATGGAAAAACGATGGGTAACAGAACTTATTCTAAACTTAGAACAAGAAGAAAAACAGCGCCTTTTCAATTTTTTAGAAATAAATGCCTTACCCGAAAACAAATACTATTTATATGATTTTGTTCACGACAATTGCGCAACTGCTATTATCGATGTGCTTCAAAATGAACTTAGTGAAACTATTGAACATCGCTATAATGAAGAGCATTACAGCAAGTCATTCAGAAATTTAATTCATGAATATCTCCAAGACAATAGCTGGAATCGAGTCGGTATTGATCTTGTCTTAGGGTCCGTAATGGATAGAACCGAAAAGTATACCGCATATGCTTTTCTTCCTGATTATACGGCAGAGCAAATCAAACAGATGAAAGTTCGTCAAGAAAAATTGGTGCAATCAGAACGCGATCTTCTGCGCTTTGATTACAAAGAAATAAGTACTCCATTTTTATTAACACCAGGGTTTTGGATTGCCTTATTTAGCTTAATTATTCTGTTGCTCAACTATATCGATTTTAAAAATGGTATGAGAAACTGGATTTTGGATCAAATTCTTTTTAGCATTTTAGGTGCCTTGGGTATTTTCCTATGCTTTATGTGGTTTGGAACAGATCACAAATCCACAAAATTTAACTTCAATGTATTTTGGATAAATCCTTTGTTTCTAATTTTAGGGCTTGTATTGGGGAAAAACAAATTTATCAAGTACTGGCATCACATTGTATTATTCGCAATTCTAATTTTAATGCTTTCACATTCTATTATGTGGATTAATGGTTATCAGCAACTTAGCGCATTATTCATACCCTTGATAGTCATCATTTATTTGAGATTAATACTTTCACTTTACCACTATTACTTCGTTGAACTCTATGATTGAAAACCTGTTCTTCAGAATTTCTCGTGCACTCAATTACGCTTTAAAGGCAAAAGGAAAACACAGTATTCACTCACCAATTTTGTTTAACTTTTTAAACGTACATCTCAAGAATACTTCAAAAAACCAAGATCGAAATCAAAGAATTTTAAATGCTCTAATAACTTGTTTCAAAATTCAATCCGTTTGGATAGAAGAAGAAATTGCTCTACTAGACTGCATTGCAGGGCAACCCGCCCATAAAAACTCGGCCGATCTTGTGATTGTCCATTCTACATCATTTTTAGATAAAGAATTATTACCGGCACAAAAAAGGCAAATCATCGCCATTTTAGGTCTAAACAAAAATTCGAATAACCTTAAATCTTTTTTACATTTGAAAAGTACCAAACAAGTTATTTTTTCTTTAGATCTATGGACTATTGGCATATTGATTTATAATTATCCAAGTCTAAAACAAGACTTTATTTTGAGATATTTTTAAAAAGGCTTAAAAACATGTCGAATATTTATATTATACTAGGAATTTGCCTTTTGGTATACGTGGTTTTACTATTTGGAATGAAAAAAAACCAAAGAAAACGCAATCAACGTAAATTTCTCTCTAGAGAAGACTAAAATATGAGTAAAAAAGTATACACTAGAAAAGGAGATGACGGCTCTACTTTTCTACTCGATGGTCAAAGGGTTTCAAAGGATCATATTCGTATTGAAATATTAGGAGACCTAGACGAACTAAACTCTTGGTTGGGTTTTATCAACTCAGACGGATTGGGATCTTTACACACAACATTTATCATTCATCTTCAAAAAGCCCTTTTTAACATGGGGGCTTCCATCGCCTGCACAAATTCACAAAAAGCTGATGAATTTTTAAAAAATTGGCATGCTCTTCCTGAAGAAATGGAAAATGAAATGGATAGACTTTCTGAATCCTTAAATGAACTACAATGGTTTATTTTACCCACGGGCAATACTACAATTTCAGGAATTCATGTAAGCAGAGCAATTTGCAGACGAACAGAAAGAAAAATAGCACAATTTGCAAAAGAAGACAATATAAACCCTGTTATACAAGTGATTATCAATAGATTATCGGACTACTTGTTTGTTTTAGCTAGACATATTCATTTCAAAATGGGAGTTCCTGAAACACCGTGGAATAGCCAGTAGTCGATTTTTTTTAAATTCTTTNAATAATTTCCTTTGATTTGTTGCGTCATTCANGCAAAAAATTATTTTTGCAAAAATAAAAGTTGACCTATGTATTGGACTTTAGAANTAGCTTCTTACCTNAGCGANGCCCCNTGGCCTGCGACNAAAGANGAATTAATCGANTANGCNATTAGAACGGGAGCACCACTTGAAGTNGTAGAAAACNTNCAATCTATGGAAGAAGAAGCTGAAGAAGTNTATGAATCNATTGANGAAATTTGGCCNGATTATCCNACGGACGAAGATTACCTTTGGAATGAGGACGAATACTAAACCTAGNNCACAGAAATAAGCATTGATAATAAAGTCTCGTAAGAGGCTTTTTTGTTAATTTTAGGGTTGATTGNTAAAGNGATCAATCCGATTGAAACAATTCGAAGAATGGCATTACTCAATACTATATTAAANGCCTTTGTTGGAGACAAGTCNGANAAAGACATCAAAANCATCACTCCANTAGTNAATNAAATTAAAGGCTTTGAAAATGCAATGAAAGANCTTAGTCTNGACGAGCTAAGAGGAAAAACTTTTGACTTNAAATCANNATTAGAAGAAGAGAGCAAGTCAATNCAANANGAAATCAGTGCNTTNGAAATTAAAATNAGTGAGATTGAAGATATTGATGAAAAAGAGCATCTCTANACCGAAATNGACTCNTTAATAGACGATAAATACGCTCAGGAACAAGAAACNCTTAATNCNATTCTNCCTGAAGCATTTGCAGTTATNAAAGANACAGCTAGGCGNTTTACAGATCAGACTTTNCTCGANGTGAATGCCTTNGANNACGACTANCNNCTTGCTCAAAACAAAGATTATNTNAGCATTAAAGNCGACAAGGCCNTCTGGAATAATTCATGGGATGCGGCAGGAAAAGAAGTTACTTGGGACATGATTCATTATGATGTTCANCTCATCGGAGGTGTAGCCATGCATCAAGGTAAAATCGCAGAAATGCAAACNGGAGAAGGTAAAACCCTTGTNGCCACNNTACCCGTATATTTNAATGCCCTTACNGGAAANGGTGTNCATCTGGTTACNGTGAATGACTATTTAGCNAANAGAGATAGCNCTTGGATGGCNCCAATATTTGAATTCCATGGNCTCAGTGTAGATTGTATTGACNATCATCAACCCAACTCAGNNTCNAGAAGAAAAGCATACGAAGCTGATATCACTTANGGNACAAATAATGAATTTGGCTTTGACTATTTNAGAGATAANATGGCACATAGTGCTNCNGATTTNGTTCANAAACCACANCATTTTGCCATNGTAGATGAGGTAGANAGTGTACTTATTGATGACGCTAGAACTCCATTAATTATNTCTGGNCCTGTTCCNGAAGGAGAACGNCANGANTTCAATGAACTTAANCCANTNGTNTCTGATCTTGTTCAAAAACAGCGACAAATGTTGACAAGTGTATTGTCAGAATGNAAAAAGTTAATTGCAGCTGGTNAAGANAAAGAAGGTGGNTTTNTACTGTTNCNAGTATANAGGGGATTACCNAAAAACAAAGCACTCATCAAATTTTTAAGTGAAGAAGGAGNNAAACAANTATTGCAAAAAACAGAAGGCTTNTATATGCAAGACAACAACCGNGAGATGGTNAANGTCGATGCAGAACTCTTTTTNACTATTGACGAAAAAAANAATCAGATTGAATTGACNGACAAAGGTGTCTCTCANCTNTCNTCNGATGAAAANGANAACTTCTTTATNCTNCCTGACATNGGANGTGAAATTGCTAAAATAGAAGCTGAAGAGCTAGCNNTAGAAGAAGAGGCTAAAAAGAAAGAGGTACTATTTAGCGAATTCAGTGTGAAAAGCGAACGNATNCANACNTTGACACAGCTNCTTAANGCNTATACNNTNTTTGAAAAGGATGTCGAATATGTAGTCATGAACAACAAAGTTTTGATNGTTGACGAACAAACTGGACGTATCATGGATGGGCGAAGATANTCCGATGGACTNCACCAAGCTATNGAAGCCAAAGANAATGTAAAGATCGAAGCNCTNACACAAACATTTGCGACTATCACACTCCAAAATTACTTNAGAATGTATCGTAAGCTNTCTGGAATGACAGGAACNGCAGTTACAGAAGCTGGAGAGTTTTGGGAAATNTACAAACTCGATGTAGTTGAGATTCCNACNAATAGACCCATTGCAAGACAAGATGAGCACGATTTAATCTANAAAACNAAAAGAGAAAAATACAACGCNATCATTGAAGAGGTCATNGATCTAACACAAAAAAACAGACCTGTNCTNATAGGTACNACNTCAGTAGAAATTTCTGAGTTGTTATCTAAGCTTTTGAATGTTCGAAAAATAAAACANCAGGTCNTAAATGCAAAACTCCATCAAAAAGAAGCAGANNTCGTTGCAGAAGCNGGAAAACCNGGNGTGGTNACTATTGCTACTAATATGGCTGGTAGAGGAACAGANATCAAGCTNATTCAAGANGTTAAAGANGCNGGNGGACTCGCTATCATNGGAACAGAACGTCACGACTCNAGAAGNGTAGACCGTCAGCTCAGAGGTCGTTCTGGNCGTCAAGGAGATCCAGGAAGTTCACAATTTTATGTTTCTCTTGAAGATAATCTNATGCGTCTTTTCGGATCTGAGCGAATGGCTAAANTNATGGACNGAATGGGTCTNGAAGAAGGAGAAGTCATTCAGCATTCAGTNATGACCAAATCCATCGAAAGAGCNCAAAAAAAGGTTGAAGAAAACAACTTTGGAANCAGAAAGCGACTACTAGAATACGATGATGTAATGAATGCGCAACGNGAGGTTGTNTANAAAAGACGTAGAAANGCATTGAAAGGTAAACGTCTAAAGGTAGATATCGCNAATATGATNTACGATACCAGTGAANCAATTGTAGGTNTAAANAAAGNAAACTCAGATTANAAAAATTTTGAATTTGAATGCATTAGNTATTTNTCNTGTCTNCCTAAAATAGATGAAGAGCAGTTTGAGTCTAGAAATCCNGAGGACTTAACAGANCAGATGTATAGTGAGATGATTACTCAATATCGAATGCGTNTAGAAGAAAGTGCAGANTTGGCTTTNCCNGTAATCAAAAANGTTTACGAAACNAANTCGGGNCAATACAAAAGAATNGTAGTNCCNTTTTCNGATGGNNTAAAAACNCTTCAAGTTGTAACTAANCTTGAAGAAGCCTACAATTCAAAAGGAACAAGTCTTATCGATGATTTTGAAAAAAANATTTCACTAGCGATAATNGACGACTCNTGGAAAACCCATNTNCGAAAAATGGATGAACTCAAACANTCNGTNCANCTCGCAGTGCACGAACANAAAGATCCNTTATTGATTTACAAATTTGAAGCATTTGAACTCTTCAAAACGATGATAGATGCAATCAACAAAGANATTATNTCTTTCTTNTTTAAAGGNGTAATTCCACANGAGAATCAAAATACNATTACAGAGGCNAAAAGAGCTACNCNCAAACAAAAGNTNAATCTTTCAAAAGAAGAGGNTTTAAATTCTGATCAGTTAGNAGAGCAAAATCGTGCNGTTGGAAANNCAGCTTCTAGAGCNTCAAATCAACAAGTNGAAACCNTTGTANGAGACAAACCTAAAATNGGCAGAAATGAACGTGTTAANATTAAGCACTTANTATCCGGTGAGACTAAGGTNTTNAAATACAAACAAGCCGAAAATCTCNTNCAAAGNGGGGAATGGGTNCTTATACAAGAATAAAAGAAACAAGNAAGGTCTGCTCATGTTAAATCACAAATCCAAACAAAATCCAATTNTAGGCTTTGTTTTGCGTCTAAACTACCTNCTGCTCATNGTAGCTGTGGGNATGAGCATTCATTACACNCTTTTCTATTCNNANGCTATTTATGAACTCATCTTCTATTACGCTGTTACNGNNATTTTAATCGGAAACAGCTANATTATAAAGAAAANCTGGGTCACCAAANAGGAAGTAACACNACTAAAAACNCAGTTGGAGCAGAAAAANATGTTGCTNAAAGAAGTNCATCATCGAGTTAAAAACAATNTGCAAACTGTTTCTTCATTGCTNAGCATTCAATCAAGGGGNGTTGATGATGAAAACACAAAAAAACTTCTAAANAATAGCCAAAGAAGAGTATTGACAATGGCTATGATNCATGAAATGCTNTACAAAAAAGACGAACATGTAGAACTTGTTCCACTAGCACCATACTTNCAAGAATTAAGTGAATCTNTAATTGCATCAAGNAATGCAAAAAANAGCCTAGANATTAATCTAGAGTTGAATATTCCAGATNTAAATNTAAAGGTAGANACNATNATTTCNTTAGGTTTAATNGTAAATGAAATCATNACCAATTCGATTAAGTACGCTTTTAATCCAAAGGAAAANGGNATTATTTATCTNAAAATTGAGCAACACACNGAANACACNTATCAACTNAATATTGGAGACAACGGNATAGGATTTTCAAAAGAAAANTCTGAGAAACCTNCAAACTCTATGGGNCTCAAACTCATTGAAAGTCTCGCAAGACAAATCAGAGGTGATATAAAAAAGAGCTTCGATTTAGAAGAAAATGGGACTCACTACACCTTGACCTTCAAAGATCAATAATTACGATCTAAGATTAATTTAGCGATTTCGTATCTTTCTATCAAAGAACTCAAACATGAAAATTAAACCTTTTTTGATGTGTTGTGTGCTTGTACTCACAATACATCTACCTCTAACAGCACAAGATTATTTTTTTGGCAAATTCCATCCCTTTTCATCTCAAATTGAAAGTCCAGAATCTTTTTTGGGATATTCAATTGGAGAATTTCACACCAGACACGACTTAATCGTTTACTATTTGAAAAATTTAGATCGACAATCTAAGAGAGCTAAATTAATTGAGTACGGTCGAACTCATGAAGGAAGAAAGCTAGTTGTATTAGCTATTAGTAGTGAAAAAAATCTAGAAAATCTAGAAGAAATTCACCAGGCGCATATGAAAAGAATTAAACCAGAGCATCAAATTACCTCAGATGACCTTGATGTTCCTCTTATTGTAAATTTAGGATACAACGTACATGGTAATGAGCCTTCAAGTTCTGAAGCAGCCTTGCTAACAGCATACACTTTAGTAGCTTCCAATCACCCTGAAATTGAAAAATACAGAAATGATATGGTTGTTTTTATCGATCCTACGATTAATCCAGATGGTAGAGATCGACATACNCAATACGCCAATTCATATAGAGCAAATTCACTAGTGGCAGACCCGCAAGACGCAGAGCACAATGAATACTGGCCAAGAGGAAGAACAAATCACTATTGGTTCGATCTCAATCGAGATTGGTTATTAGCAATCCATCCTGAAAGTAGAGGAAAATTAGATTGGTATCACAATTGGTATCCTAATGTGGTCACTGACTTTCACGAAATGGGCTCACAAAGCACTTATTTCTTTGAACCCATGAAAGACAATGGCTCGAAAGATCCCATAATGCCAAAAGAAAATTACATTGATCTGAACAATGCTTTTGGAGAACTTTTTGCTGAAGCACTTGACAGTATTGGGTCCTTGTATTTTACTAAAGAAGTTTTTGACGGCACTTACCCTGGATACGGATCTTCGTATCCAGACCTTCAAGGCGGATTAGGCATTTTATTTGAACAAGCTTCTTCGAGAGGACACAAGCAGACCACTGCCTATGGAGAAATTACCTTTGCATTTACAATCAGAAACCAGTACACTTCGAGCATAACGACTTTAAAGGCCGCATTAGCGCAAAAAGAAGTCTTAATACGTTACCAAAATTCTTTCTTTAAATCTGCTTTAAGTAATGCTGAAAAAGATGCAATTAAGGCCTATTATTTTGAAGACAGACACGATAAAAATAGAGTTAAATCTTTTATTGATAAACTACTAAAGCATAGGGTAAAACTCTACAAAAGTGGTGAGGGATATGTAGTTCCAACAGGTCAAAATCAGTACAGAATGGTACAAACTGCTTTTGAAACCTATAAGACATTTCGAGACAGTGTTTTTTACGATGCCTCAGCATGGTCCTTTGCTAATTTTTATAATATGAAGTACCAAGGCGTTAAAAAGTTTACTCAAGGTGATGAAATCAAATCAATAAATCAATTAGATCGCAAAATTTCTTTTAAACCTTCCTCCTATGCTTATCTTATAGATTACAACGATTACAATGCAGTTGCACTACTCCATCGCCTTCAGCAAAAAGGAATAGTAGTGGCTTCTTCATTCAAGCCTTTTCAAACCATGACTAATGGGGAACAGAAATCATTTGACAACGGAACATTAGTGGTAAGCGTAGCCAACCAAAAACGAAGTAAAGATGAAATCTATACCGAATTACAAAATGCTGCATCTGCGCTTCAAGTCCCTGTTTATTCTGTAAATACTGGATATCACATAAGTGGAATTGATCTCGGGAGTCGATATGTTCAACCCTTAAGAACACCTAAAGTTGCTATGCTTATAGGAGATGGAACCAGTTCTTACGAAGCGGGAGAAGTATGGCATTTATTAGACACAAGAGTTCATATGCCTATCACTAAAATACCTCAACGAAACTTTTCGAGAAGTGACTTAAGCAAATACAACACTTTAGTTATGGTTTCCGGAAGTTATCCAAACACTAAAGAGTTTAAAGCTAAACTAGATAATTGGATATCTCAAGGAAACACCTTAATCACTATTGCCCGTGCGAGTGAATGGGCCGTTAACTCCAAAGTAGTGGATGAAACATTAACCTCATACAAAGATGAAACAGCGAAAAGCAGAAAATCCTATATAGACGCCTACGAAAACAACGGTAAAAAAGCTGTTGGAGGTGCCATTTTTGAAGTGGCATTGGATTTGACTCATCCTTTAAGTTTTGGATATCGAAACGAAAAAATCCCCGTATACAAGAATAATACAGTGTGGCTTCAACCTTCAAAAAACAGTTATGCCACCGTTGCGAAATACACAGAAGATGCCCACATCGATGGTTTTATATCTCAAGAAAATTATGAGCACAATTTAATACCCTCTGCCTCATTGATCACCTCCAAAAAAGGAAGAGGTCGTGTTGTATTATTTGCAGATAATCCAAACTTTAGAGGCTCTTGGTATGGAACCAATAGGTTGTTCTTAAATGCTTTATTTTTAGGAAACCTCATTCAAATACCCAATGACAAATGAAAAAATTAAGCTTACTTCTTTTATTTTGTTCGATATCCTTTCTTGGAATTTCACAGCATGATGATTCGATGTCAGAAGGACCATTTTCACAATTAATTATTCGTGGAGCCACACTTATTAACGGAACAGGAGCTCCGCCCAGAGGACCCGTTGACATAGTGATTGAAAAGAACCGTATTACTCAAATCAAGGTCGTTGGATATCCGGGAGTACCTATTAATGACAAAAGTAGGCCCCTATTAAAATCTGGAGGTAAAGAAATAGATGCGCATGGCAGCTACGTCTTACCTGGTTTTGTGGACATGCACGGTCATATTGGTGGAATAGCTCAAGGTGCTGAACCTGACTATGTATTTAAATTATGGATGGCACATGGTGTTACCACTGTCAGAGAGCCTAGCGGCAGGGGGGTTGATTTTGGTTTAGACCTAAAGAAAAAGAGTCAACGTAATCAAATAATTGCACCTCGACTTTCTATTTACACAGGTTTTGGGCAAAAATCAAAAGGATTTAATCCATTAAACGATCAGCCTATTTCAACTGCTGAACAGGCCAGAATATGGGTAAGAGCTAATGCTAAAAGAGGAGCTGACGGTATTAAATTTTTTGGCGCAGCTCCTGAAATAATGAGTGCTGCATTGGATGAAAACAAAAAACTTGGACTGAGATCTGCATGTCATCACGCTCAAATAGATGTTGCAAAATGGAATGTTCTGAGTTCTGCCCGTGCCGGACTCACTTCAATGGAACACTGGTATGGTTTACCTGAAGCACTTTTTGACGACCGCACGATACAAAATTATCCTGCAGATTACAACTATCAAAATGAACAACATCGATTTGAGCAGGCCGGAAAACTATGGGCCCAAGCTGCAAAACCACACAGTGCACACTGGAATGCTGTGATGAATGAGCTACTTGACCTAGATTTCACCTTAGATCCTACACTTAACATCTATGAGGCTAGTAGGGATTTACACCGTGCAAGAAGAGCAGAATGGCATGAAACCTATACACTACCTTCACTTTGGGAGTTTTATCAACCCAGTAAAATTTCACACGGATCTTATTGGCATGATTGGGGTACCGAACAAGAAGTTGCCTGGAAAGAAAACTACAAACTGTGGATGGAATTTATAAATGAATATAAAAATCGTGGTGGAAGAGTCACTACAGGTTCGGATTCTGGTTTTATTTTCCAACTCTACGGATTTGCTTATGTACGCGAATTAGAGCTATTACGTGAAGCCGGATTTCATCCTTTAGAAGTTATACAATCAGCCACCTTGAATGGTGCTGAAGCCCTCGGTATGCAGGACGAAATAGGAAGCATAGACATAGGTAAATTAGCCGATTTAGTGATTGTAGATGAAAATCCACTAGCCAATTTTAAAGTACTCTACGGTACGGGAGCTATTAAATTAACAGACGAAAATGAGGTCGTGAGAGTTGGTGGTGTCAAATACACCATTAAAGATGGGATTATTTATGATGCCAAGAAATTACTTCAAGATGTTGCCCGACAGGTAGCTGAAGCAAAAGAGCAGCAAAATTACAAGCTCAAACAACCCGGAATAGGTATAGAATAAATTCGTTAAATAAAAAAACCAGCCTTTCGGCTGGTTTTTTTTATTAAGCCTATATCGGTATTTACATACCTGATTGGTTAACACCTACTGTGTTAGCATTTCCACTCATAATAGAAACATTGGAAGTATTTCCCACACCCATTTGAGATACTGTTACTGTATTTCTAGCACTATCCTCAAAACGAACTCTACTAAAGTTGTCCTCACCAGTTTGCATAACTGTTGACATATCACGGTTTCCAAGCATCACAGTTCTAGAGTCATTATCTGGCCCCATTTGCATAGCTGAAGAAGTGTTACCATTTCCTGCTTGATTCACATAAGCAAAGTTTCCACTTCCCATTTGATCAGCTGTTGCAGTATTCCCGTTACCTGTTTGTACGGCAGCATTTAAATTAAAAGGACCTGTTTGAGTTAATGATGCTGTATTTCCATTTCCTCCTTGAAAAGCAATACCAAGGTTTAATGATCCTGTTTGCTCAACACTCGCAGAATTGCCATTTCCTGTTTGAATAATACCCGCAGCATTCAAAATACCCGCTACCAATTTATTTTGAGATATTGTAGCCGTATTATTATTACCTGAAGCAACAGCAACAGCCAGATTTCCTTCAGTACCTCTACCTTGTCTTATAGAAGCATTGTTGCGTGAACCACCCATGATATTAGCAGAAATCGCTAAACCGAATTCTCCAGCTTGTCTAACAAATACGGTGTTATTGCTAGAAGCCATTCCATTCCACGATAGAGCAGCGTTGTTATCTCTAGGTTGTTTTACCCTCACTGTGTTTCTGTTAGCGCCAGGTGCTAATAATACAACTGAGATGTTTTCATCTCCTCTTTGTCGAACGCGTACTTTGTTACCATCTGCTCCAAAACCTGCAACCCATGAGAAGTTATCCGCTGATTTTTGAGTGACTTTTACATTATTAGCGTCAGAATCCATTCTTAAGGCAACTCTTGATCTTTGAACATCTCCACTTTGACTTACCTCTACTGTATTTCTATCTGAATCACCTGTAGCGAATACTCTCGAAATTTTGTCGTCTTCTGTTTGTGTTACAGTTACTTCATTATTATTTGAATCATCAACATCAACACCAGCGAAATTATCATCTCCCATTTGTGAAACAGAAACACTATTTCCATTGGAGTTATTGTCTAATTCAATATCATCAATATCATTGTCATTACCTACTTGTGAAACCATAACTGTATTGCGATCTGAATCGTCTTCAATTTCAACTTCAGCTTCGTTACGATCACCGTTTTGAACAGCTGTTACAGAGTTATTTGAAGAGTCTCTTTGAATACCATCACTATCCCACATATCAAAAGTGTTGTTGTCACCTCTTTGAAGAACTGAGACTGTGTTTCCGTTAGAGTCATCTTTGACATTGATTTTTGATTCGTTACTCATACCTCTTTGTACCGTACGAACAGTATTTCGGTCTGAATCACGGCCAACCACAACTCTTGAGTCGTTTCTCTCTCCAACTTGTTTTGTTCTTGCTTTATTTCCACTAGAATTTCGCTGTACCGTAACATTGCTTTTATTGCGCTCTCCTAACTGAGTTGCCTTAACCTTGTTACGATTAGAATTCCTAGTTACCTTCACATCAGACCGATTTCTTAAGTTTGTCTGTCCTACAGTAATTTTGTTACCATTAGAGGAATTCAGAACCTGCACATCCGATTTATTTGTATCTCCTGCTTGAGTTACATCAACCGTATTACCATTACTATCTGTAATAGTTACATCTGAATCATTGTCTTGAGCCATTGCCACTGAGACAAAAAGAGCCATCGCTCCAAAAAATAATTTTTTCATGATTAAATAGTTTTATTTCCTACAATGATAGAAGAAGTCTCCTACATCTATTTCAATTATTTTAAATATTTATCAATAAAATGCTAGATTTAATCGATGAAATACATTTTTGAGATTAAAATACTGACAAATACTTAAAATTTTGTCAGTGTATTCTGACAAATTAAAATCAGAAAAAACTGCATATTGCTCTTTTATTACCTACCGATTAGATGTTGTATGTTTGTATAAAATTAAGCTCATGAATATTTTCAAATTAAATCTTATCGCAGTAATAGCAATGCTCTCTGGCTGTTACGAGGTTCAAAAATCCAATGATAAAGGCATTCAAAACGCAACAGAAATTCAAAATTCGGAGATGAGTACGGCCTATTTTGCAAGTGGATGTTTTTGGTGCGTAGAAGCCGTATTTGAATCTGTAAAAGGTGTTGATAAAGTTATTTCAGGTTATTCAGGTGGCAGAGAGAAAAATCCTACATATAACCAAGTTGCTGCGGGACGCACCTCACATGCCGAAGCTGTTAAGGTAATTTATAATCACAAAGAAATAAGTTTTCTCCAACTCCTAGACGTCTATTATGGTTCTCACGATCCAACCGCCTTAAACTATCAAGGTCCTGATTATGGAAGTCAATATAGATCTATTGCCTTTTATCAAAATGAAGTTGAAAAATCACTAATTAATGAATACATCAAGGCATTAGAAGCTTCAGGAGTATATTCTAAACCAATAGTAACTGAGGTCATTCCTTTTGAGATTTTCTATGAAGCTGAAGAATATCATCAAGATTTTGAACTTAAAAATCCCAACAACCGATACATTTTAAATGTCTCTGTTCCAAGGTTGAAAAGGTTCCAACGACTATTTCCAGAGTTACTAAAAGAAAACAACCAAGACCATTAATCGTTATAGTAAAGCATGGCAAACATCACAAACAAACTACTATCTGTTGTAATTCCTGTCTATAATGAGGAAGATAATGTAGCCTTACTTACTCAAAAAATACATGAGAGTCTAAAGGGGTACCGGTATGAAATCATTTTTGTCAATGACTTTTCTACAGATCAAACCTTAAAAGTCATTAATGCATTAAAAGACCCCTTCGTTCACCTTATTGAATTGAAAAAAAATTACGGTCAGAGTTTGGCGCTAGCTGCAGGAATTGATTATGCAAATGGAGACTACATCATTACCATGGATGGCGATCTACAAAATGACCCTTCAGATATTCCAAGTATGCTTAAAGTCGCTATCGAAGAAGATTTTGATTTAGTTACGGGAATCAGACAAAAGAGAAAAGACAGTTGGCTCAAAAAAATACCTTCAAAGATTGCGAATTTCTTGGTTCGCAAAATCACCAGTCTAAATATTAAAGACAACGGCTGTGCACTTAAAGTGTTTTCAAAAGACATCGCCAAAAACTTGAACTTATATGGGGAAATGCATCGATTCATTACGCTCTTGGCATTTCTTGAGGGAGCACAAATCAAACAGGTTCCAGTAAAACATCACGCTAGACACTCGGGGCAATCAAAATATGGACTAGAAC
>NZIQ01000074.1 GCA_002691685.1 Flavobacteriaceae bacterium
CTTTAAGCTACTTAAATTCATTATAACTTAGATTTATGCTTCCTCAGTGGAAACCAAATGTTTTACAATATTAACCATCCCTAAAATATTAGGTGTAGCATCGTGCTCTACGACTTGTCCAATTTTGCGTAAACCTAAAGCTTCTAATGTACGCTTTTGATTTTGTGGACGTTTTATACTACTTCTGATTTGTTTTACTTTAATCTTTCCCATTTGCCTATCCTTTAAAAACCTTATCTAAACTTACTCCTCTTTGCTTAGCGACCGTTCCGGCATCTCTCAATTGAGTTAAAGCGTCGAATGTAGCTTTAACCACGTTGTGAGGATTAGAAGAACCTTGAGACTTAGAAAGTACATCGTGAACTCCTACAGATTCTAGTACTGCTCTTACAGCTCCACCAGCAATTACCCCTGTACCTTGAGAGGCAGGCTGAATATACACTCGGGCACCACTAAATTTACCTTTTTGCTCATGAGGAAGCGTTCCTTTATTCAGTGGCACTCTGATGAGGTTTTTCTTAGCATCTTCAACAGCCTTAGCAATTGCAGTTGCTACCTCTTTAGACTTACCTAAGCCGTGACCTACAACACCATCTTCATTTCCAACAACTACTATTGCTGAAAATCCAAACGCTCTACCTCCTTTGGTTACCTTAGTTACACGTTGAACACCAACCAAACGGTCTTTCAATTCTAAACCTCCAGGTTTAACAGTTTCTATATTTCTATTTTTCTGTGCCATAGTCAATTAAAATTTTAATCCTCCTTCTCTTGCCCCTTCAGCCAAAGATTTAACTCTTCCGTGATATAAATTTCCTCCGCGATCGAAAGCTACTTCAGAGACCCCTTTGTCCATTGCTTTTTTGGCGATAGATTTTCCTACCTCAGCTGCAATTTGAGTCTTTGTTCCTTCTGCTTTGAGCTCTTTATCTTGAGAAGATGCTGAAGCAATTGTAACACCTTTGGTATCGTCAATTACTTGAGCGTAAATNTCTTTATTACTTCTAAAGACAGCAAGTCTTGGTCTTTCAGNAGTTCCNNAAGAAATTTTTCTAATTCTTCTNTTTATTCTTAGTCTTCTATCTGTTTTTGATAATCCCATGATTCAAAACTTATTATGCTGATTTACCTGCTTTACGTCTNATNATTTCTCCGACGNATTTGATTCCTTTTCCTTTGTANGGCTCNGGTTTTCTAAATGATCTNATTTTNGCNGCTACCTGACCNACNAATTGCTTNTCATGTGANNTAAGCTTNACNNTTGGNTTNTTACCTTTTTCNGANANCGTTTCAATTTTCACTTCAGGCGCAATANTCATNACGATNTTNTGCGAAAAACCNANTGCTAANTCCAATTGTTGCCCTTGATTGCTCGCTCGATATCCAACACCAACNAGTTCNAGTTCCTTNGTAAANCCATCNGNTACTCCNACTANCATATTGGCAATTAAAGCTCGGTACAATCCGTGTTTNGACTTATCNTCTTTTTTATCCGCAGCTCGTGTAACTCGAACTNCACCNTCGGCTACTTCAACACNCACCGTGTCAAAAGTTTGNGTCAACTCTCCTAATTTACCTTTTACNGTCACCNTTCCGTCTTGAACACTCACCTCTACTCCTGAGGGGATTGCTATTGGATTATTTCCTATTCTTGACATAATTCAGCTTTTTCGAATTAATATATGNANCACAAAACCTCACCACCNACATTTTCTCTCTNAGCTTGTGTACTTGTCATAACACCATTTGATGTAGACATAACAGCAATACCTAAACCGTTGAGAACTCTTGGAAGCGTATCAGCGTTTACATATTTCCTTAGTCCGGGCTTACTTACCCTTTGTAATTTTTTAATAACAGGNTCCTTNGTCAAGTTGTCGTATTTCANCGCAATCTTGATAACACCCTGTAAATTGTCATCCTCGAATTTATANCTCAAGATATACCCTTGATCAAATAAAATCTTNGTGATTTGTTTNTTAAGATTAGAGGCAGGAATTTCTACCACTCTATGCCCCGCACTATTAGCGTTGCGTATTCTCGTTAAATAATCTGCTATTGGATCTGTAACCATTTCGACTTNTATTCTATTACCAGCTCGCTTTTTTTACGCCTGGGATTAAACCTTTGTTTGCCATTTCTCTAAACGTAACCCTTGATANTCCAAAAGTTCGCATNTAACCTCGAGGACGACCTGTCAATTTGCATCGGTTTCTCTGACGCACAGGTGAAGCATTTTTAGGTAATTTTTGAAGTGCTTCATAATCACCNGCCTCTTTTAATGCTTTTCTCTTTGCAGCGTATTTCTCAACTAACTTTGCTCTTTTNCGTTCNCGAGCNTTCATTGATTCTTTAGCCATATTATTTCTTTTTAAAGGGTAANCCCAATGCTGTTAATAATGATTTCGCNTCTTGNTCAGTNTGTGCNGANGTNACAAATGTAATATCCATTCCNCTGATGCGATTGATTTTATCNATATTGATTTCAGGAAAGATAATTTGCTCNGTAACTCCNAGATTGTAATTACCTCTACCATCAAANCCNTTAGCTTTAATNCCTTGAAAATCTCTAACCCTTGGCAATGCAATNGTNATCAAACGGTCTAAAAATTCGAACATACGCTCGCCTCTTANAGTNACTTTAGCNCCAATTGGCATNCCCTTTCTTAATTTGAAAGAAGCGACGTCTTTTTTCGAAATCGTNGCTATAGCCTTCTGACCGCTTATAGTAGTTAATTCNTCAACAGCATGATCGATAAGCTTTTTATCGGCAACCGCAGCACCAACACCACGGCTGATGACAATCTTTTCTAATTTAGGAACCATCATTACATTCTTGTAATCNAATTCCTCTGTGAGCGTTTGTACAATGCGCTCTCTATATTCTTCTTTTAATCTTGGTGAGTATCCCATGACCTTAAATTTCTTCGTTTGACTTAACCGCTACACGTACTTTTTTACCGTCNCTCATCTCAATCCTTACTCGAGTCGCTTCGCTTGACTTCGGATCNATTAAGGCCACATTNGANATGTGTATTGGCGCCTCTTTCTCAACAATTCCCCCTTGNGGGNTATTTGCACTAGGCTTTTGATGTTTAGAAACCANGTTAACACCTTCTACGATGACTCTCTGTTTCTCTTTGTCAATGCGCTGAATAACTCCTTCAGAACCTTTATGTTCTCCAGNAATTACTTTTACGCTATCTCCAGTTTTTAACTTAAACTTTACCATCTTTCTGATANTTATAATACCTCAGGGGCTAGTGAAACAATTTTCATGAATTGCTTATCACGCAATTCTCTTGCAACAGGTCCGAAAACACGAGTTCCACGCATTTCTCCTGTGGCACTTAATAGTACACAAGCGTTNTCATCGAATCTGATATACGATCCNTCTGGTCTGCGCACTTCTTTTTTAGTTCTCACNACNACNGCAGTTGAAACAGCACCTTTTTTCACGTTTCCGTTAGGNGCAGCGTCTTTTACAGTCACAACGATTTTGTCTCCTAAAGACGCGTAACGTCTTTTNGTACCACCGAGAACTCTAATTGTCAATACTTCTTTTGCTCCAGTATTGTCTGCTACTTTAAGTCTTGATTCCTGTTGTACCATGATTATTTAGCTCTTTCAAGTATTTCAACTAACCTCCAGCACTTNGTCTTACTCAAAGGTCTTGTTTCCATTATTTTAACTGTATCACCCTCGTTGCAATCATTCTTTTCATCATGAGCAACATACTTCTTCGTTTTCAAAACGAATTTACCGTACATCGGGTGCTTTACACGCTTTACTTCAGAGACAACAATTGATTTCTCCATTTTGTTACTCGTAACAACGCCGATTCTTTCTTTTCTTAGATTTCTATTTTCCATAAGGTCAGACCCGTTATTGAATTTCCCTTTTATTTAATTCTGTAGCAATTCTAGCTACAGTTCTTCTCGTCTTTCTGATCAACATCGGATTTTCAAGCGGAGATACCGCATGCGTAATCTTCATGTCTTCATATTCTTTGCGAAGAGTCGCTAACTTAAGCGTTAACTCTTCAACCGATAGTTCTTTAATTTCTGATTGTTTCATAGTACTCTTGGTTTAATCATCAGAATAATCTCGTGCTACAATAAATTTAGTGCGCACTGGTAATTTTTGAGCAGCAAGTCTTAGTGCTTCCTTGGCAACATCCATTGGAACACCAGACAACTCAAACATAATTCTACCAGGCTTAACAACAGCTACCCAATATTCAGGAGCTCCCTTACCTTTACCCATCCTTACCTCTAAAGGTTTCTTAGTAATGGGTTTATCTGGAAATATTTTAATCCATAATTGACCCTGTCTCTTCATGTAACGCGTAGCCGCGATACGAGCAGCTTCAATTTGACGTGAGGTAATGAAGTGTGAATCCAAAGATTTGATTCCAAACATTCCATTAGACAATTGATGTCCACGCTGCGAAATACCTTTCATTCGCCCCTTCTGGGCTTTGCGAAATTTAGTTCTTTTAGGTTGTAACATGCTTACCTATTTTTTCTATTACTTTCTACGACGTCTTTTTCCGCCGTCTTGTTTTCCTTTTGATTGAGAAGATGAGAGTCCCACTAGAGGAGATAATTCTCGCTTGCCGTAAACCTCACCTTTCATNATCCACACTTTGATACCTAAACGACCATAAGTAGTATGNGCCTCCTCAAGAGCGTAATCCACATCTGCTCTAAACGTAGACAATGGAATTCTACCCTCTTTATAACCCTCTGATCTCGCCATTTCAGCTCCGTTCAANCGACCTGAAATCTGAATCTTGATACCTTCTGCATTCATACGCATAGCAGCTGCAATAGCCATTTTAATAGCTCGTCTGTACGAAATACGGTTTTCAATTTGTCGAGCAACTGAGGCAGCAACTAATTTTGCATCTAATTCAGGTCTCTTGATTTCGTGTATATTGATTTGTACTTCCTTTGAAGTAATTTTTTTAAGCTCCTCCTTTAACTTATCAACCTCTTGACCAGCCTTACCAATGATAATACCAGGTCTNGCAGTTGTTATCGTTATTGTGATTAGCTTTAATGTTCTCTCAATAATAACTCTGGAAACACTTGCTTTTGCAAGTCTAGCAAAGATGTATTTGCGAATTTTATCATCTTCGGCAATCTTATCTCCGTAGTCGTTTCCGCCGTACCAGTTTGATTCCCATCCTCTGATGATTCCTAATCTGTTTCCAATTGGATTTGTTTTCTGTCCCATATTATTTAAACTGATTCAGTTTGAGTTTGGTTATGTACTCCTAAGACAAGAGTTACATGATTTGATCTCTTTCTTATTCTGTGAGCGCGTCCTTGGGGTGCTGTTTGCAATCTCTTCAGCATTGTTCCTCCATCGACTCGAATTTCTTTCACAAATAAATCTGCATCTTCAATACTCGCATCTTCATTTTTAGCTTCCCAATTAGCTATAGCCGATAACAACAACTTCTCTAATCTTCTTGAAGCCTCTCTCGAGTTGAATTTTAAAATCGCCAAAGCCATCTCAACTTTCTTACCTCTAATCAAATCTGCTACTAAACGCATTTTTCGAGGAGAAGTAGGACAATCATTAAGTTTGGCAAAAGCTGTNTGTTTCTTTTCAGCCTTAATGCGATCCGCCATTTCTTTTTTACGAACTCCCATAATTCAATTACTTTTTTCCTTTATTTTTTGCTCCNGCATGACCTCTAAACGAGCGCGTTGGAGAAAATTCACCTAGTTTGTGACCTACCATGTTNTCAGTGACATATACNGGAACNAATTGTCTNCCGTTNTGTACTGCNATNGTCTGCCCTACGAAATCAGGAGTNATCATTGATGCTCTTGACCAAGTCTTGATAACAGAGTTCTTACCAGANTCAACATTCTGCTGAACTTTTTTCTCTAGACTATGATGGACAAATGGTCCTTTTTTTAACGAACGTGCCATATTATTTTTATTTCTTTCTTCGTTCTATNATNTATCTATTACTGTCTTTTTTCCTAGANCTTGTNCGGAATCCTTTAGCTGGAATACCNTTCTTAGATCTTGGATGACCTCCAGAAGCACGGCCTTCACCACCACCCATTGGGTGATCNACAGGGTTCATAACTACAGGTCTAGTNCGCGGTCTTCTTCCTAACCATCTNCTTCTACCGGCTTTACCAGATACAATAAGNTGGTGNTCTGAATTNGANACAGCTCCAATNGTAGCCATACATTCAGATAAAATCATTCTTGTTTCACCNGAAGGAAGTTTNATNATNGCAAATTTCCCGTCTCTNGCCATTAACTGNGCNAATGTACCGGCACTNCGAGCCATNACGGCTCCTTGACCNGGTCTTAACTCAATGCACGATATNATGGTNCCTAATGGNATGACTTTTAGAGGTAACGCATTNCCAATATCTGGNGTAGCGTTTTCACCTGATGAAAGCTTTTGACCAACTTGTAANCCATTTTGAGCAATGATGTAACNCTTTTCACCATCNGTNTANTGCAATAANGCAATAAANGCAGTTCTATTCGGATCATACTGAATNGAAAGCACCTCNGCGTCAATATTTTGTTTTTCTCTCTTAAAGTCGATAATTCTGTATCTCCTTTTNTGACCACCACCTCTATGAGANGTCGTCATTTTTCCTTCACTATTTCTACCTCCAGACTTTTTTAAAGGCGCTANAAGCGACTTTTCTGGCTTNGANTCAGTTAACGCATCGAAGCCGTTAACNACTTTAAAGCGTTGTCCAGGAGTAATAGGTTTTAATTTTCTAACAGCCATNATTCTGTTTTATAGATTACTGTAAAAATCAATAATATCNCCTTCNGCCACGTCNACTATNGCCTTTTTCTTAGCTACCGTTTTNCCGTGTTGAATTCCNGTTTTTGTATATCTCGTTTTTCTTACAGGAGCTACATTCATTGTTCTCACNTTGTTTACAGTTACTCCGTAAGTCTTCTCTACAGCNTCCTTGATTTGAAGCTTNTTCGAATTAGGGTTAACGTAAAACCCATATCTGTTAAACAACTCNCTNTCTGCNGTCATTTTTTCAGTAATGATTGGTTTTAATAAAATATTCATATCCCTATTGCTTATTTAATGTTGACTCTAATCCCTCTAATGCACTTTCTGCAATTANCAATGTATTGGCATCTAAAATTTTATAGGTGTTTACATTTGANGATGTAATCACATTAGATGNCTGTACATTTCTNGCCGACAAATACACATTTTGATCTACGCTTGACACAACAAACAAAGATTTTGAATCACTCAAGCCTAAAGCACCTAAAAGTGCAACAAAAGATTTTGTCTTAGGCGCATCGAAGTTAAANTNNTCAATTACTTTGATTTCATTNCCTTTAGACTTCAAACTTAGAGCTGATTTACGAGCCAANCGTTTTACNTTCTTNTTTAATTTATGCNNATAGCTTCTTGGNCTAGGNCCAAAGATTCTACCTCCACCTNTNAAAATAGGTGANTTGATACTACCGGCACGNGCNGTACCTGTACCCTTTTGTTTCTTAATTTTTCTGGTACTTCCTACNATTTCACCTCGTTCTTTAGCCTTGTGNGTNCCTTGNCGCTGATGNGCAAGGTATTGCTTTACATCNAAGTANATCGCATGCTCATTTGGCTCAATACCAAAAATTGAATCTGACAGCTCAACTTTGCGACCTGTNCCTTTTCCGTTAATATCGATTACTTCAACTTTCATTATTTCTCAACGATTACGTAGGCATTTTTGTGTCCTGGAACACATCCTTTAACTACCAACAAATTTTTATCTGCNATAACTTTTACCACTNTAAGNTTNTGAACAGTAACNCGNTCGCCTCCCATTCTTCCNGCCATTCGCATNCCTTTGAAAACACGAGCAGGATATGANGCTGCACCTATTGANCCAGGTGCTCTNAGTCTGTTGTGNTGACCGTGAGTNGCCTGACCNACTCCTGCGAATCCGTGTCTCTTGACAACACCTTGAAAACCNTTNCCNTTNGACGTNCCAANNACGTCAACAAATTCNCCTTCTNTAAAGAGNTCAACATTAATTTGATCTCCCATTTGGTAATCACCCTCAAAANCACGAAACTCGACAACTTTTTTCTTNGGAGANGTACCTGCTTTTTTAAAGTGGCCTTGNTCNGCCTTNGNGGTACGTTTCTCTGNCTTGTCATCGAAACCAAGCTGTAANGCTGANTAGCCATCNAGCTCTTCGGTTCTGACTTGGGTAACCACNCAAGGACCAGCNTCAATGATTGTNCATGGAATNTTCTTTCCATTCTCATCAAAGATNCTCGTCATGCCGATTTTTTTTCCTATTAACCCAGACATATGTATTTATTCAATTTATATTTAAAAAAATTGGGGTCAAGAAAATGCTGTAACCCCAGTTATTTTCTNTCACCGTTTTTCTCAAACCATCGTTTGAGACATGTTTGCNGCCTAATTGGCCANTTNTNAATTACACCTTAATCTCTACTTCAACACCACTTGGCAATTCNAACTTCATCAAAGCGTCAATNGTTTTTGACGAAGAACTNTAAATGTCAAGCAANCTCTTGTANGAACTAAGTTGAAACTGCTCTCNCGATTTTTTGTTCACGTGCGGTGATCTCAAAACCGTGAATATTTTCTTATTTGTCGGTAATGGAATTGGACCCGTAACAACAGCTCCAGTTGTCTTTACCGTCTTAACGATTTTCTCCGCTGATTTATCAACTAAATTGTAATCGTATGATTTTAATTTTATTCTAATTTTTTGACTCATCTTCTCAATCGTTTTAGTCGTTACCTCCTTTTGCCGCTTTTATCACCTCTTCAGCAATGTTTGGAGGAGTTTCAGCGTAATGTGCAAATTCCATGGTAGATGTTG
The DNA here is from genome assembly GCA_002691685.1 of Flavobacteriaceae bacterium. GTDB lineage: Bacteria > Bacteroidota > Bacteroidia > Flavobacteriales > Flavobacteriaceae > UBA3478. Next base: position 8,877 of record NZIQ01000074.1, read on the forward strand.
CTCTACCCGAAGACAATGTTCTAAGCGATGTAACATATCCGAACATTTCAGATAATGGAACCTCAGCTTTCACCACCTTAGAACCTGAACGTTCATCCATACTGTTGACTTGACCTCTTCTTCTGTTCAAATCTCCAACTATATCACCCATGTTTTCTTCAGGAGTCAAAACTTCTAATTTCATTATAGGCTCCATGATGATCGCACGTGCAGCTTTAGCCGCAGCCTTGTATCCAAGCTTTGCAGCTAACTCGAAAGACAGTGAATCAGAATCTACAGGGTGGAAAGACCCATCCTTAAGAGTCACCTTCATACTATCCATCTCAAAACCAGCGAGAGGACCATTCTTCATAGCTTGTCTAAAACCTTTCTCTACAGAAGGAATATATTCTTTAGGAATGTTACCTCCTTTTATTACATTAACAAACTCAAGACCAGGCTTACCTTCTTCAGCAGGTTCCATAACGAATACAATGTCAGCAAATTTACCACGACCACCTGACTGCTTTTTATACACCTCACGGTGGTCAGCAGTAGCTGTAATAGCCTCCTTGTATTCTACCTGTGGTTGACCTTGATTTACCTCAACCTTGAATTCTCGTTTCAAACGATCGACAATAATGTCTAAATGAAGCTCACCCATACCAGATATAATAGTCTGTCCAGAAGCTTCATCTGTTTTTACGGTAAATGTAGGATCTTCCTCAGCTAACTTTGCTAGGGCCATACCCAATTTATCGACATCAGCCTTAGTTTTTGGTTCTACTGCAATACCTATAACGGGATCAGGAAAATCCATACTTTCCAGTACGATTGGATTTTTCTCATCCGATAAAGTATCTCCAGTTTTGATATCTTTAAATCCAACAGCTGCACCTATATCTCCAGCGGCAATACTCTCAATAGCATTCTGCTTATTAGAGTGCATCTGATAAATTCTTGAAATACGTTCTTTATTTCCAGATCTATTATTTAACACATAAGATCCTGCATTTAGCGTACCTGAATAAGCTCTAAAGAATGCCAAACG
>NZIQ01000075.1 GCA_002691685.1 Flavobacteriaceae bacterium
TTGGGTTTTCAAAGGTATTTAGATAGTAATTTAAATTAGTTCTGATATTTACACCATCAGTCAAATAGTGCCCCCATTGCGAACTACCTTCAGTGTATTGTTTGCGACTGATGACTGACGAGGTATTGATCCAAAATCGGTCATAGACAGGGTTTTGATAAAAGGCAGGCCAACCTGAAACACTGGGCGGATCGTTAATTCGCATCCCTTGGTTACCAGTAACCCATCCTAGATATTGAAAGTGATAGTAAGACCGAGAGAGTTGTGTTTGCAACTTTACAAATGAAGGGTGGGATGGGTTTTCAGAGAAATAAGTATCCACAGAACCGTCCCAATACACCATATCTCCATAAAAAAGGTTGAGTTCTTTTTGCATTCCCATCACATAATCTAAAGGAGGCTTAATCATCGAAGCCCTAAATACAGCATCAAAAAAGTGTTCACTGCTCAGTAGCACTTTAAGTGGCTCAATCATAGAATAATTATTATCTCTCATGATTTGGGCCAATGGTCTAATGATTTCCGCTTCAATCGTCTCAGTAGTTTGAGGATACACAAAATATTGATACAACCTACGACAGAGGTATATCGCTGCTTCCTCGGTATTAAAAAGCATGTCAATAGCCTCGCTTAATTCTTCTTTTCCAAACTGACCATTTCTACCCTGAATAAGCGTATTGTTGTAAAACTCAGAAAACTGTTTATCGCCAAGGTCGTGATTCGCAGCATCAAAATAAACCACAGGATCTGCACCTGGTTCAAACACCATCGCATTGAAATCGCAATACCAGCCCACTAGCAATCTCGCCATAGATCTCACATCTTCTTCGGTATATTGGGCAAAAGGTCTTTTTCCAACTGTAAAAAGTTCCTGGAGTTCTCTAGCGTAATTTTCATCAGGAGTGTATTTATCACTGTACTGTAAATTCAAGTAGAAAAGCATAGCAGGTTCAAGTGTCATGTCGTAGATGAACTGTTTATAGCTGCCAAAACAGGAATCAAAAATGAGTTTGGTATACGAAAAGGTCCCTTTGTGACCTAAAGGATCTCCAGGCAATGTTGGAACGAGTTGATGAAGAAAGGACCAAAGCTTCCAATGTATACTCGTCTTTTGCGAATATAGATGGCCATAAAACCAAGATTCTATAGCGTTGTTGCGTTCACCTCCAAATCGTTCTCCATTTGAAGGACTATAGGCTCTTTCGATGAAAGGTTCGCCTGGAGCGACGTCTTCACTTTCAAAGTAATTGTTGTAATCTGATTGACTTATTTCGTGAAAATAGTTGTTGACTGGTTGTGACCAAGATTCAGGAGAAAACAATAGGTCAATTATCTCAGAAAGACTTTTATTCTTCACCTCATTAATGTGCTGATGAGAAATTCCTACAAGTGTTCTATTGAGTAAATGATTTTTAGCAGCATCATCAAATTCTCCTGTAAAAGGTGCTAAGCTAAAATTTTGAAGATCGTTGATTCGGTCTCTTCCTATGCTTGTAGCACCAGAGGGAAGCTTCTTTTGATCTTCTGCGTATGCCTTTTCAACATCGAGAATCTCTTCTGTATAACCTTTTGCTCTAAACGGAGTTTTCATTTCATTCTTGCTGCTAATTGACTGTGCTGACTTCAGACGGACGTTTTTCGTTAAACACTTGAAGATAATAAATCCCTATCAAAAGCCCCCTGTTATTGTTGTGTTTAAACCTATACAGGTCATCAATTTTAAGGTTTTGGAAATTCAACAACGAATCTCGCCCCTTCTTGATACCCATTGTCAATCCAAATTTTCCCTTGATACAAGTCAACTATTTTTTTGCAAATTGCTAGGCCCACTCCAGTTGAGTCATGCTTATGTCCTAGGGTTTGAAATATTTCAAAAATCTTTTTTTGATATTTTTCATTGACTCCATTACCATTGTCTTCTACACTAATTAGTACGTTATCAACTTTCGAAGAACCTGTTATTTTTACTATTCCTTTTTTAACATCTGCATATTTAAAGGCATTTGACAATATATTTTGAATTAATTGCTCAAAATGTGTCTTGTTTCCAATCAACTCCAAATCAGGCTCTATTGCTAACTTTAAGGTAATGTGATCAGGAATTCTATTGCCTAAAATCACCTTGTCTACGGTTGACTGAAGTGTAAATTTATCAAATGAGGTAAAATTGATGTCAATACTAGAGTAACTCAAAATATTAGAAATCATATTTTCCATGTACTCAATACTGTTTTCAATAAGCGAAATGTGATTGGCTGTCTCCTCATTAACAAATCCTTGAGTGTCTTCTTTTATCCAGTGAAACAAAGCTGACATAGAACGTAGAGGAGATTTTAAATCGTGTGAGACCACATGAGCATACTGTTCAAGTTCTTTATTTCGCTGTACTAATTTTTCGTAAAGCTCATGCATTTGTTGCTCTGCCAAGGTCAATTTTCTCAAATAAATAGCGTTGTCAAGCTGCGCGGCTATAAGTTGAGCGATATTGTTAAGGGTTTCAAGCTGTTCTTGATTAAAATAATTTTTTGGAGGAGCTTCTGAATCTATTATTCCAATAATTCTGCCCTCTACAATTACAGGTACAGTTATTTCTGAGTTATTATGATTAATATCTAAGATGTATCGCTCATCTTTAGAAGTGTCATGAATGAGTTCTGGTTCACCTGTTTTAGCTACCGTACCAACAATACCATCTCCTATGGGAATGGTCAATAGATTTACAATCTGACCATCGTACATCTTTTCTCCAAAAGCGGCAATTTGAGTCAGCACTTCTTGTTCGGTATCCACTAAATAAAAAATACAGTCATCACATTTTAAATAATTGGCTATACTATTGAGAACATTCCAAGCAATTTCTTCGTATTTGGTAACTCCTAGAATTTTACTCGCAATATCATTGAAAATATTGATTTCACTTGAGTTACCCGCATTTTTTTGAAGAACAGAGAGCTCGAATTCAATTCGCTTTCTCTTGAGGATTTCGTTATTTAATTGCTCTTGTAGGGCTACAATAGAATGCGTTTCACTCATCAAGGTTGGAGTTCAGTGTACAAGTAAATGATTCGCGAAAAGAGATAAATTACTTGTTTAGGTATTAGTCCGTGTATAATAATACGAAATTTACAAAAAATTAAAGCTGCCGTTTGTCAAATAAAATTTGTTTATATTCCGGTTAAATCAGTATACATGAAGAATTATTTAATACTAGTTCTATTTATTTTTGGCTTAATGACTTCAAACGCTCAAGATCTCACAGATAAAGAGTACAGGTTAAATGTGTTTGAATTAATTTCGGGTCCAGCTTTAGGGTTGAGTTATGAGAAATTTTGGAATTCGCAATCCAGTTATGGGGTTTATACCTTTATCAACCTGAATAAAGAAAGTTTAAGAGATGAGAATTTTGAAGTTGCCCCATACGTTCGATTTTATTTTAAAGAGACGGAATACCTCTACGGAAAAAGCTTATTTCTTGAGCTCTTCACTTCTTTTGTCTCGGGTGAGGCTTATACGATTGATGATATTCTTTTCTACGATGACGATTATAGCTATCCATCCAATTACGATGAAAATAAATTCAACAGATTAGCTCTAGGAGCTATGGTAGGTAAGAAATGGGTCAATAAGAGTAATGTCACTTTTGAAACCGGCATTGGAGTTGGCCGTTATCTTTCAGGGAGTGTGGGTTCAGGTAATACTGCTTATCCAAGACTTCACTTGAGTATCGGAAAACAATTTTGATTCAAGCTTATCCTAGTGCTCATCCAAAATTTCGCTTCGAATTATCCAATGATATGGAGGCTGAAGAAGTTGTTTATTTTATAGGTTTAAACCCGAGTACAGCAGATTCCAATTCGTTCGATCCAACATCTCGAAGTTGTCATAAATTGAGTCATTTAAGTGGAATGGGCACTTGGTCTATCCTAAATTTATATCCACAAAGAGCAGTGTTTCCAAAAGCCCTGCACAAAAGAGTGAACACAAAACTCTTTGAAGACAACATTGCATTTGTTCGACAACAGTTAGTTAAAAAAAACCTCAAAAACAAGGTGGTTTTAAGTTGGGGTAATGCGGTGTTTACAAGGGTATATTTGAAAAGAGCAGCTGTTTTATTTATAGACGAACTTTTCAAAAATCAAATGGACTGCTTTCATATGGGCCTTACCGCCCGTGATCAGCCTATTCATCCTTCACCTCAGGCTATTTTAAGAAAGTACGGTAGCTATTCAAATGTGGTATTTAAGCCTTTAAAGAAAGAAGGTTTAAAACAGTTAAAAGCTTCATTATTGGTTTGAGTTGAACCATACCTCAGTCCGTTCTATAGCGTTAAGGCTTATGTCTTTCCAAAATAAATTGACATCGGCAAAGTGATAATTACTAATCATTGACATCCAAAAACGTTTAGGGATTTTGGGTACGGTAACCCATAACATACCGTCTATTTTCTGCAGTGATAAACTTTTTGGATACAGTTCGAAATCCGTGTATAATAGGCCTTGATGTTCTGTAATCTTGGTTTGGCTTTGATCATTCCATGTTATAGGGTTTGTCGTTATACCTCCCTTGTAGCTTTTTTCATAGTAACTGGGACGTTTGTTTTTCTTGTATGAGTTCCAACTCATGACACCTCCAATTTGATTTGATGAGATTGCCTCAGGAATTTCCCTAAAAAAATCAGGTTCTACTTTTGTACCAACTAAGTAAGCTCCAATAAGACGAGATTGAAGTTGTGTGCCGTCAAAATACTCTTTGACTAATCGTTTGAGATGCATTGACCCTTGACTATGAGCAGCAACAATTATAGGCTTGTTCTCATTGTAGTTTTTGAGATAATATTCAAATGCATTTTTGACGTCCTCATAGGCGAGTTCCCAAGCTGCTTCTCCTTGACTTGTGAATGGTTCTACAAAGATTCTATAATGAGCTTGACGATAATAAGGAGCGTAGATATTTGCCGCTGCACCCCATGCCGAAGCTTGATATAAAATCGATTGGTTCACGACTTGGTCTCTGTGTGAGGATGAGAAGACATCAGCATTCCATGCAGGGTCTTTCTTGTCTGTGAAAAGCGTGGGATAAACAAAAAATACATCGGCCTTTTTTTCAGTAGTATCTCCGAGCAGTTCACTAAGTACTTCTGGATAATTATTAGGAAGTACTGCCCAACTATTGGAATCGGCATAATTAGGACTGGCCGGATTATTCGCAGAATTGTAGGCAGCATTTTTATAAGTTCCACAAGAATACAAGAAGAATACTCCTGTCAAAAAGAACAAGAACTTTTTCATTTTTTCTTTTAAAGATATAAAATCTTGACTAGTGAAAGACTACTGTGCGGTTGGCATAGGACAATACCTTCCGAGCTACGTGTTTCTTCACAGCTCTTGAGAGCACCACTTTTTCGAGTTCCTTACCAGAAGAAATCAAATCTTTTATACTGTGCAAGTGACTCACCTGTGTAACATCTTGAGCAATAATCGGCCCAGAATCCAAATCTTCTGTTACGTAATGAGAAGTGGCTCCAATAAGCTTAACACCTCTTTCGTAAGCCGAATGGTATGGTTTTGCTCCAGGAAAAGCAGGCAAAAAAGAATGGTGAATATTGATAATTTTATTGGGATAGACCTCAATGAGAATTGAAGATACGATTTGCATATAACGAGCGAGAACAATAAAATCTACTTGGTATTTTTTTAATAATTCTAACTGTTCAGCTTCAGCTTGTTGTCGAATATCCTTGGTGAATGGAACGTGAAAAAAAGGAATTCCAAAACGCTCAGTAGCTTCTCTTAAATCGGAATGATTACTGAGCACAAAGGGTATTTCAACTTTTAATTCTCCAGATTTGTATTGACTGAGCAGGTCATATAAGCAATGATCGTATTTTGAAACAAAAATGGCCATTCTCGGCATACGGTTTGTCTCGAAGATTTCACAATTCATTTCAAATTTCTTCGAAATACTTGATTCAAATTGTTGATAAAACGAGGCTGATAATTTATCAAATGAGGCCTCAAGTCTCATGAAAAACAATTCGTTTTCTCGATCTACGTACTGATCGATATAAACAATGTTTCCTCCTTTTTCTTTAATAAAACGAGTAACTCCTGCTATAATTCCAGGTTGATCCGGACATTTGATTACAAAAGTGAGTTTAACCATTAATAAGTTTATTTCAGATAGGGTCTAACATTGTTTTCGTAACACTCGAAATAGGTTTCAAGCAGATCGACTACATTCTTGAGAAAATCTTTTGATTCAACCAAAATTGAGAAATACAAGGTGGAGTTCTTTGGACTGACCTCGTCAGTTCTTATTCGCTTAACCTGAGCATCAATTTTCTCATTAATGAAGTCAAATAACTCTTCTTTTGATTCTAGAATTCCAGAAATTTCATCAAACTTTTGGTTTTGAAATAATGACCTGACAGGGTTGAACAATTCTTTCTCAAATTTTTCATTGATCTCTTTAATCTCTTTGAGTTGGTTGTATCTCAGCTTTAAATGATTATTATTGACATGTTCATAACAAATCTCAGCTGTATAGGTCAAACTTTGAGCAATATTATTCAAATCGTTCACCATTGAGATGTAAAAATTACTAACGTTTACACTCGATTCTTCAAGATTTTTTATGAAATAAAAAATGTCGTTACGCAACTCATCAACTTCATTAGAAATTTTCTTCACTTGCTTCTTGTTGCCCTTTAGAGCTTCCAAATCATTTTTAGATAAACCGGTAATACTATTACTATAAATAATTTTAGCTCTTTTTACTATGTAGGCAATATTTGAAGCACTTTCCTCTATTACTCCTAAAAAGGTGGTGCTTTCAGCTTTTTTAATTTTCTCTTCAAGAGCTTCTGCTTGAGCTCTTTTGTGGTAAGCGAGATAATTTCGAATGATTACAACACTTGCGAAAAGTAATAATACTCCTATAGCCATTTCTTCACCCATAAAAATAAGTGAGAGAACAAGTCCCGAAAAAGTAAATGCAATCAAAGCCGTACCAAACCATCCCGCGATAACGTTTAAAACTCCGGCAACTCTGTACACTGCAGTCTCTGAACCCCAAGCTCGATCGGCAAGCGAGGTTCCCATTGCCACCATAAAAGTCACATAAGTAGTTGAGAGTGGCAATTTAAGTGAGGTAGCAATTGAAATTAAAATTCCTGCAAGCGCTAGATTTACCGAGGCCCTCATATAGTCAAATGCAGCAGGCAGTTTACCGTCTTTAATTTTTTTGACTTCAATTCGGGTAAATTGTGAACTTATTTTTTTCTTCAATTTTTCTGGAAGAATGGTAGTAAAATAAGTGTTGCAAGCAATACCAATTCTAACTATAAATCTAGAGAGATTGTTAGGCTTAAATCGCTCTTTAGATTCACCTTCACGAGCTAAATTGATACCCGTATCTAAGACATAACGCGCTTTTTTTGAAAAAATCATAGTAATAATCATGATTATTCCTGAGATGAGCAGAAATTGAGTGGGTGCAGCAACTTTAGAAGCCAAAACATCCATACTAAATTCAGAGGCTGCTACACCAGAGACACTCCATGCCTCGTACGATTGATAAGCCGCTATGGGAACTCCAATAAAGTTGACCAAGTCGTTTCCAGCGAATGCCAATGCTAGAGAAAATGTTCCAACACCAATAATGATTTTATAGATATCCAATTTTAACAGGACAACGAGAAACAAGCAGCATAAATACCAAAAAACGGTCAAGCAAATGATAGCTGCAACAAGATAACTGTCAATAAAGTCAACGATAGTCGTATTGTTGAGGAGTTCAAATTTTTTATCCACCAAAGAAGTGCCTTTAATGCCCTTGATTACTATAAAATAGGTAATGGAAGAAAGGGAAATTGCACCAAAAAGACTGTTCATTTGTGCGGTTTTCTCCTTGAAATCAAAAGACAACCAAAACCGTGTAAACCACTGTACCACAGCGCCTATGCTAAAGGCAATGAACACCGAAAGCAGTATTCCTATGATGATTTGGCTCGCTTTTTCAGTATTGATATAATCGAATAAAGCACTAAGACTTTGATTATTATTAGAAATTTTGATTAAGGACATAGCTACTGCCGCTCCTAGTAGTTCAAAAACGATTGATACCGTAGTGGATGTTGGAATTCCTATAGTATTAAAAAAATCAAGTAATAGAATATCGGTAATCATAACCGCCATAAAAATGAACATGATTTCGTCGAAGTAAAACAGCGAAGGATTAAAAATACCTTTTCGCGCAACTTCCATCATTCCACTAGAAAAGATAGCTCCGCATGCTATCCCTATAGAAGCCACTACAAGAATAGTTTTATAACTAAGCGCCTTCGAACCTACCGCAGAATTTAAAAAGTTAACCGCATCATTACTCACCCCCACAATCAAATCGGCCACAGCCAAAATGGCTAAAGCAATGAGCATTACATAAAAGATATTCTCCATTTCGTAAAAATAACACGCAAACATAGAACCTTTACGTGTGGTTGAGGTTTATTTTATGTTAAAAATAAGACACCTTTAGTTTTCATCTTAACTTTCAACTTTTAAATTGAACAACCGTTGAAAGCTACAGTTTGAATTCTAGTAGTATTTCATATCATTTGGCAAGTGTAAGCGACTTGAAAGACATCAGACTTCTTCAAGAGCAAAATCTCAAAATAAACTTAACCCCCAGTGAGCTAAAGGAAGGTATTGTCACCGCGAAATATACTTTAGACAAGCTGGCTCAATTGCATAAATTAGCACCATCTATTATCGCGAAGCACGAAAAGCTGTTAGTCGGCTATGCCCTTGCCGTTTCTCCAAAATTCAGAGGAAATCACCCTCTTATAGACAACCTGTTCACACATATCGATAAAATCAGTTACCGCAACCAACCTTTGAAAGGAAGTAATTACATTATGGTAGGCCAATTGTGCGTGCGTAAAAACTATAGAAAAATGAGGGTTTCTTTAGGACTATATCAGGCCTACAAAAAATCGTACGCTTCTTCATTTGATTATCTGATTACCGATGTTGTCTTTGAAANTCAACCTTCATTGAAAGCACATCAAAAAGCGGGGTTTGAAATCGTAAGTGAGTTGAATTACGCGGGATCTCATTGGGCAGTTGTCCTTTGGAATTGAAATTGATACTGCAGATTTACTGAAGATTAGGTTCATCAAATAAAAATCTTGTACATTAGTTTTAGGCATTAAATAGACGACATCAATGAAAACTCTTGACAAAAACAAAGCATATTGGAAACAGAACCTTCGTTATTTGGCAATTTTATTATCCATATGGTTTTTAGTTTCATTTGGAGCTGGAATTATTTTCAAAGAGACTCTTGATGACATTCATCTCTTTGGGTTTCCACTTGGATTTTGGTTCGCACAGCAAGGAGCAATTGTAGTTTTTGTATTGTTGATATTTATTTACGTTCGATTGATGAACAAACTCGACAAGGAGTACGAATTTGATGAAGACTAAACAACTAACTAAATCAAACAATTATGAGTGTACAACTTTGGACCTACACCTTTGTAGGACTAACATTTGCCCTATATATCGGAATTGCCATATGGTCTAGAGCAGGTTCGACAAAAGAATTTTATGTAGCAGGATCTGGAGTTTCTCCATTAGCAAACGGAATGGCCACTGCCGCAGACTGGATGTCTGCTGCTTCATTTATTTCAATGGCTGGGCTCATTTCGTTTATGGGTTATGACGGTGCTGTATATCTTATGGGTTGGACAGGAGGTTACGTTCTACTCGCACTCTTATTAGCGCCATATTTACGTAAGTTTGGAAAATTTACAGTCCCTGACTTTATCGGAGAACGCTATTATTCCAAATCAGCAAGATTAGTTGCGGTTTTTGCAGCCCTATTGGTTTCATTTACCTATGTAGCAGGCCAAATGCGAGGGGTAGGAGTCGTATTTTCCAGATTTTTAGAAGTTGATATCAATACCGGAGTAATCATTGGGATGCTCATTGTATTATTTTATGCGGTTTTAGGGGGTATGAAAGGAATAACCTACACCCAAGTGGCTCAGTATTGTGTGCTTATCTTTGCCTTTATGGTTCCTGCCATATTTATATCCTTTCAAATGACAGGCAATGTAGTTCCACAATTTGGGATGGGAGCAAAAATCAACGACGGTTCTGGGCTCTATTTACTTGAAAAGTTAAATAATTTATCGGTAGAACTTGGATTTGCTGAGTACACTAAAGGAAGTAAATCAACCATAGATATTTTTGCAATAACTGCCGCCTTGATGGTTGGAACGGCAGGACTTCCTCATGTCATAGTTCGGTTTTTTACAGTTAAAAAGGTAAGAGATGCTAGAAAGTCTGCTGGTTTGGCTTTGTTATTAATCGCAATTTTATATACTGCCGCGCCCGCTGTAGCCGTTTTTGCCAGAACCAATTTAATCAATACCGTTAGCAATCAGCCCTACGCCAATATGCCAGAATGGTTTACTAATTGGGAAAAAACAGGCCTTTTAGGTTTTGAAGATAAAAATGGAGACGGACTCATTCAGTACACAGCTAATGCACAGCTTAACGAACTTACTGTCGACCGAGACATCATGGTTTTGGCGAATCCTGAAATTGCGAACTTGCCGGCATGGGTTATTGCACTTGTAGCTGCAGGAGGATTAGCTGCAGCACTTTCAACGGCTGCTGGTCTACTATTAGTTATTTCCTCTTCAATTGCACACGATGTGATAAAAAGTGTAATCAATCCTAAAATTACCGAAAAACAAGAGTTAATTGCAGCTAGGTTGTCTGCAGTAGTTGCTGTTGTCATTGCAGGTTATTTCGGAATTAATCCTCCAGGCTTTGTAGCCGCGGTAGTGGCTCTTGCATTTGGATTAGCTGCTGCTTCTATATTTCCGGCCATTGTTTTGGGAATTTTCTACAAAAAAATGAATAAAGAAGGTGCCGTTAGCGGAATGGTAATAGGGTTGCTTTTAATGCTTTTCTACATGTTGAAATTCAAGTTTGGAGTTTTTGATGGCGGTAAATCAGCTGTCGCTGGATTAAAATCGGATTGGTGGTTTGGAATTTCACCTGAAGGATTCGGAAGTATTGCGATGTTAATGAATTTCGCAGTAGCTTATGTGGTGAATAAATTTACAGCCCCTCCTCCAAATGAGGTACAAGAAATAGTTGAAAACATAAGAATTCCATCTGGAGCTGGTGACGCTCATCAAGCACATTAAAAATCAAAACATTGATTATGAATCACTATCAAATTCAAGATTTAGAGTCTTATTTTAAAGCATATAGAGCATCTGTAGATAATCCCGAAGTATTTTGGGAATCAATAGCAAAAGAGCATTTTTTGTGGAAAAAGCCATGGAACAAAGTGCTTTCCTGGGATTTTGAAAAGCCTGAGATTCGTTGGTTTGACGGAGCTGAATTGAACATCACTGAAAATTGTATCGACCGACACTTAAGTAGTAAGTCGGAACAAACAGCAATACTTTTTGAACCTAACGATCCTACTGAACAGGCGCAACACATTACCTATGCACAACTAAGCGAAGAAGTCAATAAGATGGCTAATGTATTGAAATCACAAGGGGTAAATAAAGGCGATCGCGTTTGTATTTATCTTCCAATGATTCCAGAACTGGCTTATACCGTTCTAGCTTGTGCGCGTATTGGAGCTATACACTCTGTAGTATTTGCTGGGTTTTCTGCCTCTGCATTGTCTTCTAGAATTAATGATTGCGAGGCTAAAATAGTTGTTACTGCGGACGGTTCTTTTAGAGGAGCAAAAACCATTGATTTAAAGGCAATTGTAGATAAAGCACTTGAAGAAAGTCCACAGGTCGAAACCGTTCTAGTCGCAGAGCGCATACACAATGGAGCACCTCTAAAAGAAGGACGAGATTACTATTTAAAACCGCTAATTGATGAGGCTTCACCACATTGTGAGGCTGAAAGTATGCAAGCAGAAGATCCTTTATTTATTCTGTACACCTCGGGATCTACGGGTAAGCCAAAAGGGATGGTGCATTCTTGCGGAGGTTACATGGTGTATACCGCTTATACGTTTAAAAATATTTTTCAATATCAGCAAGGGGATGTGTATTGGTGTACTGCAGATATCGGGTGGATTACAGGTCATTCCTATATTTTGTATGGACCTTTGGCCAATGGAGCGACTACATTAATGTTTGAAGGGGTTCCTTCTTATCCAGATTTTGGAAGGTTTTGGCAAATTGTAGAAAAACACAAAGTAAATCAGTTTTATACAGCGCCAACAGCCATAAGGGCTTTGGCTAAGGAATCAACTGATCATGTAAATGCTTCAGATTTGAACAGTTTGAAAGTTTTGGGTTCTGTAGGGGAACCTATTAATGAAGAGGCTTGGCATTGGTACAATGAACAAGTAGGTAAAAAGAAAAGCCCTATAGTCGACACCTGGTGGCAGACAGAAACAGGTGGAATATTGATATCTCCAATTCCTTATGTGACGCCTACAACCCCTACCTATGCCACACTTCCTTTTTTAGGGATTCAACCTGCACTTATGGATGCTGACTCTAATGAAATTTCAGGTAATAGTGTAGAAGGAAGTCTTTGTATTAAATTCCCTTGGCCATCCATAGCACGAACTATTTGGGGAGATCACAAGCGCTACAAGGAAACCTATTTTACCGCTTTTCCAGGATGTTATTTCACTGGAGACGGAGCCTCGCGAAATGAGGTTGGTTATTACCGAATTACAGGTAGAGTAGACGATGTGATTATTGTCTCTGGACATAATCTGGGAACCGCACCTATTGAAGATGCTATTAATGAGCACCAGGGGGTTGCGGAATCAGCAATCGTTGGGGTACCTCACTCTATTAAAGGAAATGCCTTGTTTGGCTATGTAATTCTTAAAAATCAAAACCAAGATACCGATCTTGATTTTCTTCAAAAAGACATCAATAGGCTAATTACAGAAAAAATAGGACCCATTGCTAAACTAGACAGTGTCCTCTTTGTGCCTGGTTTACCCAAAACAAGATCGGGTAAAATCATGCGTCGTATTTTGAGAAAAATCGCCACAAAAGACGTTTCAAATTTAGGGGATACTTCAACGCTTCTGAACCCTGAAATCGTAGCCCAAATTAGAACAATTGTTGGAGTTTAATCCTTTGCCGTCCCTAGAGGTGCAGCGCTAATATAGGCCTGGTGCTTATAGGAATCTGGAATAATTTGACTTCCAGTTGTAAGGGTTAAGGGATTTTCACCTTTAAAACGCACCTCGACAAAGGCGGCAGTAAACCCTTTTTTGGGCTCTTCCAATGAAATAGAGTAGCTGTGGTTATCATTTGGTTCTAATGAGGTTTCTTTCCAATTCTTCCCATTTTTGAAAATTCTAAAATCTCTCTCTTGGAGGTTATTATTGGTGTATAATGAAATTTCATAATCCTGTCCCTCAGTAATATCGACTTGAAAACCGGTTTCATCGACAGACCAAGACCATTCTGGCCTTTCTTGATCAGTATTAAGACGATTGAAAAAAGACAAAATATTTTCTTGAATATAGGTCCCTGTAAGCCCGTGGTTTCCGTTGGGAACATATTGTAAATGCTTTTCACCCACTAGGTCGTCGTAATAAAACTGCCACGAATCAACTGCAAAAAATTCATCGATACTTCCGTTGATGATCAGTTTAGGCATTTGTAAAACTTCTTTATAGGAGTAGGGCTCAACTTTAGCCAATAGACGATCAAATTCTTGAGAATTCATGTAATCCATGATTTCATAGTCCACATAATCTTTTACTGCAATTGACCATTCCCCGTAACTTTTATAGTGATGTTCAAAGGAAGGAACGATATTCAATAAGTCAATTACTAGGGGTGCAATAGCAGAAACTCTTTGGTCTGTAGCGGCTATAGTCCAAGTGGTCCATCCTCTTTTTGATGCTCCAGAAATAAGAAAATCACTCACTTCAAATCTTTGTTTGTCTTCCGCAACTTCTTCGACAACATCCATAGCTCTGGCAACGGCACGGGTCATAGGATATCGCGCTAACCAGTGACTGTCTTCATCTTTAGCTCCTCTGTCTAAGAAATATTTCCACCCTCGAGCGATTAAAGCATCTTCATAAAAGTCAACATCTTCTTTGTCTTCAATAAATTTTAATGGTTGAAATGGAATGTTGGTTACCTGAGCCAATATAGCTTTAGAGGCAATAGCTTTTTCAAAAACCTCTTCGGGTAATTGAAAACCAGTATCATTATTTGTTCCTCCTCCGATAAAGAGAAGAGCACTGTCAAAAGCCAAATCTTCTGGAATGATAATATCGACATAATGCCACCATTCTGGCTGATCTACGGTCTGAGCATCGAGCCAAGTTCCTGAAATCATTTTGGTGTGGTATCCACGTGCGCCTTCTACAATTATGGAATCTAAAATTTGAAAGGAATATCCACTATGGTCTTGGACATAAGTTTTTAGGTCATAAGCTGAGGACTCATCAGCAGATTCTGTCGTAGATTTTGGTCCACAAGAAATGAACAAAAGGCTCATAAGGATTATAGAATTCTTGGCAAGAGTCCGAAAACGTAAATTTTTCATAGTCATATTCTGAATAAAGTGATCTCAAATAAAGTTAAGCAATTGATTTTTTGTACTTTGAACTTACTAAAACTAACAATATTTAAACAGATAGAACGAAGGCTTTCTAATTTCTCAAGTTTTGACGCAGAAATTTAAGATGCGCTTATCTGATATGAATTAAAACAAAAACAGATGAAAAAAAATGTTTTGTGGGCTTGTGTTGCGCTTTTTGCATTCAATGCCTATGGTCAAAAATCACTATTTAATGAAGAAAACTTAGAGGGTTGGACTATAAACGGCACTGAAAAGTGGTATGTTGAAGATGGATTATTGATTTGTGAAAGTGGTCCTGATCAGGAATATGGTTACCTAAGCACAGATGAATTTTACAAAGATTTTGTGTTGACCCTTGAATTTAAACAAGAAGCCGATGGAAATAGCGGAGTTTTCTTCAGATCAACTGTAAACGGAACAATTGTCAGCGGATGGCAGGTTGAGGTGGCTCCTCCAAATTTGCACACCGGAGGGATTTACGAATCATATGGTAGAGGGTGGCTAATCAAGCCCGACCCAAAGAAGGATAAACACCTCAAAATGGGGGATTGGAATAGTATGAAGATTAAGGTAAAAGGAAACAATGTGACTACTTACCTCAATGGACATAAAATGATTCACATCAACGATGAAAAAATCGGTAAGGGAGAGGGAGGAATAGCTCTTCAAATACACTCCGGAGGAGGTATTAAAGTAAAATGGAGAAATATAGAACTCAAAGAATTATAAGTATGAAATTACATATGACTTTAGGCTTGGCTCTGATTTTTCTAGTGAGCTCCTGTAATCAAGTCACAGAACAAAAAGCTGTTACTGCTGAAAAAGCCTCAGAATGGATGACCTTATTTGATGGTTCAAGTATGGAGGGTTGGAGAGCGTATAACGGAGAATCTCTTCCTCCGGGATGGGCAATCGTAGATAGTGTGCTGACTTTTAGTACACAAATGATTTTGGAACAAGATTACGATTATAAAGGAAGTCGTGACATCATTTACGGCACTAAAGAATTTGAAAACTTTGAATTATACGTAGAGTGGAAAATTCCTCCAGGTGGAAATAGTGGTATTTTTTATCACATAGCCGAGGGTTATGAAGGAATACCAGAGATTGCTCCAGAATACCAGCTCATTGACGACCTTGGTTATACTGATTTTCACGACATCACTGAATATAACAAGAGTATTGGAATTGAGGTTAATCCGCAAGATTTACAACCTTTACAGTCAACGGCAGCAGATTATGCTATGCATATTCCAGACGCTTCAAAAAAACAACTTAACCCCGCAGGGGAATGGAATTCGTCAACCATTGTTTTTACTCCAGAAAAAGTAGAGCATTACTTGAACGGGGTATTGCTTTTAAATTTTGTGCCCTGGTCTGAACAGTGGCAGGCTAAAAGAAATAATGGTAAATGGAAATTAGCACCTGATTACGGAAAGTTTAAAAAGGGATTTATAGGACTTCAAGACCATGGGAGTTCCCTTTGGTTTAGAAACATTAAAATAAAAGAACTATAAGATGAACAAAAGAGAATTTTTAAAAAAGACCTCATTAGCAATAGGAGCAACGATTTTACCTTTACCCAACTTATCTTGTGAGTCTTCAACAGAAGGAATGATTAGAACAGCACATATCGGAGTTGGAAATATGGGGCTTGAAGACCTAAAAGCCATTGCCTCTCACCCCAACGTCATTGTTACTGCACTTTGCGATGTAGATGAAAACAATTTAAATGCAGCGCATGAACTTTTTCCAGATGCAGAAGTTTTTAGAGATTATAGAGTTTTGTTCAACTCGATTTCTGATCAAATTGACGCTGTTGTGGTCTCTACACCAGATCACACGCATGCACCTGCTTCCTTAATGGCTATGGAAAAAAATAAAAACGTCTATTGTCAAAAGCCTCTTACCCACTATGTTTCAGAGTCTAGAGAAATGCGCAGAGTAGCCAACGAAAAAGAACTTGTTACCCAAATGGGAATCCAGGTTCATTCTTTTTACGATTACAAACTCGCGACTTATCTCATCAGAGGAGGAATCATTGGTAAAGTGAGTAAGGTTATCGCTTGGTCCAATAAAAACTGGGGCTATGACGGGGAAGTTCCTCAGGGAGCCGACCCTGTGCCTGCTCATTTAGATTGGAATTTGTGGCTTGGAACTTCAGCAGAACGAGAGTATAAAGAAGGTTATTACCATCCAGGGAATTGGAGAAAATTAATGGATTATGGTTGTGCTACATTAGGTGATATGGGGGTTCATATTTTTGACACTCCATACAACGCCTTAGAACTCGACGTACCTAACACCATAACTAATGATTGTAGACCCTCTAATGATTATGCCTATCCAGAACGCAATGTAGTTCGTTATACTTTTGATGGCACAGCGTACACCACAGAGGCCTTTGAGTGGCTTTGGTACGATGGAGTAGAAGGTCCTCAACTCACAGAAGAACTCATTCTTCCTAATGAGGATGAATTGCCAGGACAAGGTGCTATGTTTATCGGTGAAGATGGTCGTAGATTATTATTACCTCACTTTATGGAATTGCCTCGATTGATAGAAAACGGAGCTTATAGTGACTTTAATATCGCTGCATACGACAAAGAGAATGCATTAGGTGAGCCTGTGCGAGATTATGCAGGAGAATCTCCAAAACACTATCATGAATTTATAGATACTTGTCTAGGTCAGTCGACTTGCTCCGCACCTTTTGAATATGCATCAAGACTCACAGAAACCATTTTACTCGGGGTAATTGCAGGAAGATTTCCAGGGCAAACTTTAAATTATGACAAACAGAACTCCGCTTTTATAGAGGAGGAAGCTAATCAATTTTTAACAGGCGATTACAGAGCATTTTAAAACAGAAAGAGCTTCGAGGTCTTTAGGGCTCGAAGCTTTTATTTTAGGCGTCATTTAATCCTAAAGCTGCGTTTAATTTGAAGACATCCTCAGGATTAAAACTCGGAACTTGAACAATTTCGAGTTGTTTATTGATTAGTTGGACTTTCTTTTCAAAACCACTTTTCCATTGGTTCTTGTCAAACCCATGTGCGCCTTCCTCAGTCAATTGGTCTACCGTGGTCATAGCACCTAAGACCGCCTTGATTTGATTCGGAATCCATGAAGTTATTGGAGTGCCGCCGGTTGCCTTTGGATAAGCGGTATTCGACATGATGTATTTTTGAACAAATTGCCAGTGACCATTTCTAAATAGATAAATCTCTTCTAGGACCTTTAAGAGTATCTGTAAGCCTTTTTGGTTATTGCTTGCCTTTAGTCGTGCTATAGTTCCAGCTGAACCTGAAGAATATTGCTTTAAATCTTTGAGAAAATCTTGCACACATACTGGTCGGTATTGACGTAAATCTATGAGATATTGGGTCAACTGATTTTGAGGATAAAAATCAACCACACCACTTATGATATCTGCTGTAGGAATTATATTGTCTTGAGCGCCAGTTTGACCTCTAAAAGCTTTGGGTTCGTCCCAAACACCTTCATAAATTAAGCCATCCTCAAAAATATCTGTATTTCCTTTAACACCCATTATGAATACTCTGAAATCGTTATAATGTTTCCAGCGCGATGCTTCCCACATTAATTTTCTTCTTTCATTCATGTTCTTAAGGGCATGAGCAACCAGTTCGAGGTTGTGATTCATTTCCTCATCGCTTTGGGCATTAACAATTCCCATACTACCTTCAATGAGCTGAGGAGAATATTGATTGATATCTACATGAAGCATTATAAATCCGCGCTCATCAGACATACCCGAAAATTTAGCGGCCATACCTAGGTTTTCCCAATTGAATCCACCTTCCGGATTTATTTTATAATAATTGCCCAATGAGTAGCTGTAATGGTAGTCTAAGAAGGGAAATTGCCCCAACTGATTAGCGACTTCAGCAAAGGGTTGGGCTATATTAATAGGAACGGTTCTGTGTGCTTTACCATAAGACCCTTTAGCGATAAAATGGTGATGTGCAGGGGCTAGCGTGTAGGCTGAGCACACAAAGCTATATGCTCTAAAAAGTGCTGCCCTAACAAAAGGATCTTTTTCTTTTCTAACTTGTTCTACATGATTTTCTATTCTTAATACAGCTTGTTCAAATGCGCCCTCCGTATGCAAAAGACCTTCAGTTCCATCCTCTTTTTCTATGGGCATATTGTCAATTAATACCTGTAAATCAGAATATACCTTTGGAAGTTTACGAAGTGGTTCTTTTAAAGGTAAAAAGCCGTGTTCTTTATCGATAGAAAAAAAACCGTCTGAATATTTAGTTTTTAACATTGCTTAAGATCGTATTTTTGTTAAATTTAAAACAAA
>NZIQ01000076.1 GCA_002691685.1 Flavobacteriaceae bacterium
TCTTAAATCCCAAAAAATAAATTAACTTTGCAGCTCTTTGGCATCGTGGCCGAGTGGCTAGGCAGAGCTCTGCAAAAGCTTGTACAGCGGTTCGAATCCGCTCGATGCCTCTTTTTTTTATAAGATTTCTATAATTCCTCCTATAAAAGTGTTTTGCTTCATTTTTTTAGGGTTTCCGTATATAGTAACACGCCCGCCTGCTCGAACCTTAATGTCCACCTCTTCTGAAGCATTAATAATAGACTTTCCGCCGGCATTTACGTTTATAAGGGTATACTTAGACTTCATTTCTTTTCCATTGACGTAGCCTCCGGTATTTACAACAACTTCTTGGTTGACTGTTTCACCTCCCAAAGTAATGTCTGAGCCAGCCGAAGACCTTGCCGTTAGCTGCGTAAACATTCCTTCACAATAAATAGTTGAGCCTTCTTGAGCTTTTAAAAGGATTTCATCTTGTCTTAATTTTTGTCCAAATGTTACTTGAGAATTCTCATTTGCTTCTACCGCTAACAGAGGATTAGTATAATAGACCTTAATATTTACATTATTTCTTTTAAAATAATTCTTGACTTGTAAGCGAAGTCTAAGAGCGCCCTTTTTTTGTGAGATCATGACTTCTTTACTCATATTACCTTCTATTTCAATCTTGTTCTGGTCTGAAGGTGTTAACTGAACTGTGAGTCCAGAAAACACTTTAACCTTCTCGAATTCACTCAGCATTTGAGACTCTTGTGCGCTGACATTAGAAATTTGAAAGAATAAAATAGCAATAAGTAGAAGCACTTTTTTCATAGTAGTTGAGATTAGGGTTATTATGTTAATTCAAATGTCAATTGTCTCTTTAATAAGTCGGCCTCTATGACCCGAACCGCTACTTCTTGTCCAATTTGATAGGTGTTCGCTGTGTGGTGACCTACTAAAGCATATTGTTCTAAATCGAAGTAATAAATATCGTCTAAAATACTTTTAATACGCACAAGCCCTTCACATTTATTATCCACAAGTTCAACATATAACCCCCAGTCCGTAACCCCAGAAACTATTCCTTCAAATACACGATTGACATGCGTTTGCATATATTTTACCTGCATATATTTAATACTCTCCCGTTCTGCATTAGTAGCTAAAACTTCTCGCGATGAACAGTGTTTACAATAGGCCTCGTAGTTTGATATATCCTTTACTTTTTGTTCTTTTAGATAAGCATATAACAAACGATGTGCCAAAACGTCAGGATATCTTCGAATAGGTGATGTAAAGTGCGAATAATAATCAAAAGCTAAACCATAATGCCCAATGTTTTCTGTAGAATATACCGCTTTACTCATGGATCTTATAGCTAGTGTATCTACCATGTTTTGTTCTCCGCTGCCTTGAACATCGCTTAGTAATTGATTAATTGATGCGGTAGTGGTTTTTTTGTTTTGGAGATTTAATTCATGACCAAATTTTTTAATCAAACTGTTTAAAGCCATTAGCTTCTCCAAATCTGGTTCGTCGTGAATTCTATATACGAAGTCTTTCTTCTGCTTTCCTATAAAAGCAGCAACGCGTTTATTGGCCAAAAGCATAAACTCTTCAATTAACTTATTTGCTTGTTTGCTTTCTTTGAAATAAACATCTTGAGGGTTTCCTTTATCATCTAATTCAAAACGCACTTCTTGTTTTTCAAAAGATATAGCTCCAAGGGCCATTCTTCTAGACCTTAAGGTTTTTGCCAAGCTATTTAAAGTTATTATTGCATCTTTGATTTCTTGACTAATTGTATAAGATCCTGATCGGATAGAAATTTCTTCAGGAATTACATCTGTATTGTGTTCTAAAATATACTCCGCTTCCTCATAAGCGAATCTTTCGTCTGAACAAATAGCGGTCTTACCGAACCATTGCGATACAATATTCGCTGATTCATCTAGTTCAAATACGGCACTAAAGGTGTATTTGTCTTCATGTGGTCTTAATGAGCAGGCCTTGTTTGACAACACCTCTGGTAACATTGGAACTACACGGTCTACTAAATAAACTGATGTTCCTCGTTCAAACGCTTCTTTATCTAATAGTGTACCCTCTTCTAAGTAGTGTGTTACATCAGCGATATGAACACCTATTCTAAACGTATTATTAGCTGTTTTTTCAAAAGAAATTGCATCATCAAAGTCTTTGGCGTCTTTAGGGTCGATTGTAAAAGTGAGTGTCTCTCTAAAGTCTTGTCTGTTTTTTTTGATTTCTGACTCAGATATACTAATATCTAATTGTTCTGCCGTAGTTTGTACATCGTATGGAAACTCATAAGGCAAACCGAATTCTGAAAGAATGGCGTGCATCTGCACATTCTGATTAATTTCTTTTCCTAATTTTTTCACAATTCTAGCGTATGGTGACATTTCGGGGTTTTCCCATTTAATCATCTCAATCGCAACGATATCACCATTATTCACAGAGATCTTACTCTGCTTATTAGGAATGAAAAAATCGGTAAAAACTTTATCGTCTAAAGGTCTAACAAAAACTGTATTATTTTGAATGATCACAGCTCCTATAAATTCAGTTCTATTTCGCTTCAGAACACACTCCACATGAGCCTCTGTCTTTTTTCCCTTGTTACGACTCACCAAATAGAAAGAAACCTCATCTCTATTCAAGGCCGTATTTACTTTAGACTTGTGTACAAAAACATCGTCTAATTCTTTACAAACGATATATCCGTTTCCGCTTGAAGTTAATTCAATCTTACCAGTATAGGTGATTCTGTCCTTTTTCGGTAACTGATAATATTCATCTAATTGAACCAACTTTTTTTTTGCACTTAATTCATCCAACGTTTTACTCAACAGTCGTTTTTTATACTTATCATTTATTCCTAAGATGACAGCTATCTTCTTTGAATTAAAGGACTTTTCTGGATACTTATCGAATATTTTAAGTATCGATTGCGCGTATTTATAATTTGAACTTTTAGTACTTTTTCTTTTTTTCGACACTTAATAAATAACTATTAATTTTTTTAATGAATATATATTATGATTATTATAGTTTGTTAATTTGTACAATAAGTTTATTGCTTTTTCAATAATTATATGACTTATCTAAATTTATAAACAGGTTATAATTTTATAGATTATTATAAGTCAATATTTTAGATTGTTTTTGAACATGGTTGTTTTCAGAAATAAACATCTAATTTTTAATAAATAATATCAAAGTTAGTGTTAATAAGTGTATTGTAGCAGTCGATTCAAAATGTATAAGTATAGGCCTATATATTTCTCAATATCGAAAAAAAGTGAATATGAAATNNNATTTCATAATTCCAATTAAACTTATTGAAAGTTCTTGTAAATAATTAACTAGTAATGAACACCGATTTAAACATATGAAAATAGCTATTGGAAATGATCATGCAGGTACAATGTACAAACAACAAATCTCTGATATGTTGAAACAAAAAGGAATTGAGGTTATGAACTTTGGTACGGATGATAATGAAAGTGTTGATTATCCTGATTTTGTACATCCTGTAGCGGCTGCTGTAAGTGATATTAAAGTTGATTTTGGTATTGTTATATGTGGTAGTGGTAATGGGGTTAGTATGACGGTAAATAAACATGAAGCTATAAGAGGGGCCTTGTGTTGGACTAAAGAAATTGCTTCTTTAGCTCGGACACATAACAATGCTAATATTATTTGTATACCGGCACGATTTACTTCTGTCCATCAGGCCATGGAAATGGTGGAAGTTTTTTTAAATACTGAATTTGAGGGAGGAAGACATCTAAATAGGGTAAATAAAATTTCATGCCAATAGAAATTAAAGTGGCTCGATTTCACGAGCTGTCTAACACAGAGTTATACCAACTCTTACAATTAAGAACGGAAGTTTTTGTTGTTGAACAAGATTGTGTGTATCAAGACATGGATGATAAAGATTTTGATTCTTTACATCTTATTTTACTTTTGGATAAAAACATAGCTGCATATACACGTATTTACGAATCTTCAGAAGCAAGTCACATTGGCCGTGTGGTTGTAAAAAAGGAGAATAGAAAAAACGATTTAGGGAGATTAATCACAAAAGAGAGTATTGACTTTTGTGAGTCAGTTTATGGAAAACAAGATATCATCATTTCGGCTCAGCTTTATCTTCTAAAGTTCTATTCTGAATTAGGCTTTAGTTCAGAAGGGGAAATCTATCTTGAGGATGGTATCAAGCACATACAAATGCGTTATGTGTTTTCATAAATAGAAGTAATTAAATTTTTGTACTCCAATTTAAGGTCGTCAGTTTTTGTTTTGTTGAAATCGGCAAGGGCAATAATGGCAATATAGAGAATATGCCCTTCTCGATTTACAAATAGGTCTTGATTTTTTCTGTAAAGCTCTCTTAACTGTCTTTTTATAAGGTTTCTTTTTACAGCCTTAGGAAAAATCTTTTTTGGTGTAACGAAGAGAATTTTATGTGAAGGACCAATATTATCAGTCGTATAATATACCATTGCTAAAGGAAACTTTTGTTTTCGCTTACCCTTAGCAAAAAGTATATCTATTTCATTTTTATTTGATAATATACGCGCTTTAAGGAGCTTCTGCTGTATTGTATTCATTGTTTGATCGATCTACATCAGCCATGAGCATTGAAGGGTCAATAACGATGGTTTGAATCTCTGAGGCTTTTATCGCTAATGTAAAAGTGTATGATGGATGCGCCCAAGACCAGTCTTCTAGTACATTTCTATTTATGGAAGGATAAGGGTTTTCTTTTTCAGCTCTTGCTTCTTCTAGGGGGATGTAAAAAGATTGCATCGATCCGTCTTTAAGGACAACTACTAGATCTATTGGCATAGGCATCAATCCTTTTCGTTCTAGAGTTATTTGACTAGAATTAAGGTTGACTCCTTCAACATTTAAGACGCCATAGTCAATGGTGTTTGTCGTTTTTGCAAAATCAGTTAAATACCAGTCTAAATGAAAACCCGAGACACGCTCCGCTGTTCTTTTAATATCGTTGGGTGTTGGGTGCGTAAATTTAAAGTCATCGTAGTAACGACGAATTGTTTTCATGAGGTTTTCCTGTCCTATAACATAACCTAACTGCGCTAAAAAGACAGCCCCTTTACTGTAAGCCCCAACACTATAGGCATAATTATAATTATATCGATCTGAGTGTGTTGTTAAAGGTTGTTCATTACCTGATTGTGCGAGACGAATGTAGGATTCATAACTTCTTTGAAACGGATTTTCTCTGTTTTCGTCCATGATTTGATTCATACAAAGGCTGGTTATAAAAGAAGTAAACCCCTCGTCCATCCAGGCGTTCTTAGATTCATTTGTTGCTAAAACTTGTTGAAACCACGAATGTGCTAATTCGTGAACCATTACTCCGACTAAACTTCCAAAACTGCGCTCTCCTGTGACCAAAGTACTCATAGCGTATTCCATGCCCCCGTCTCCCCCGTGAATGACGCTGTATTGCTTATAGGGATAGGGCCCAATGTTTCTGGAGAAAAAATCCATGGCTTCGGCGGTTTTTGCTTGTAGGTTTTTCCAGTTCTCTTTTATTTCTTCTTTGTTTTTATAGAAAAAATGCAAGTCTATTCCTGCGTTTGTTGTTAAAATATCGTGAACGTAGTTTGGGTCAGCCGCCCACATAAAGTCGTGTGCGTTGTCGGCAACGAAATGCCAGTTGAGTTTTTTTGTTTTTTTGCTGTGTTTAATCTCTTTTTGAGCGTAACCATGTCCAATGTCCTCAGGGTTTTGCAGATATCCTGTACCCCCGACAGTATAATCTTTGTCAATTGAAATTTTGACATCGAAATCACCCCACACTCCGTGAAATTCTCGTGCTATGTAAGGCGTTGTGTGCCACCCTTCATAATCAAATTCAACCATTTTTGGGTACCACTGACTCATTGAAAGGGCAATGTCTTCAGAACTGTTTCGTCCGGATCGTCTTATTTGTAATGGTACCTGTCCTTCAAAACGAAAATCTAGAGAGGTTGTATCATTTGGTAGCAGGGGTTCATTTAGGGTTACTTCTAAAATCGTTTCTTCTTCGTTTAATGATATTTTTTGTCCGTTTTGCGTCATATCATAGACATGTAAAAAGCCCATTTCCTCTGGTGTTAAGCTCGCTATTCTGCTCTTTCCTTCTGTGGTGATCATTCTGCGGTCAGGGTCTGAAATGTTTTGAAGCCTTGTGTCCATGTCGCTTCCTGGTTGAAAAGCATTGTAGTAGAGGTGTAGGTATACCGTTTTTAAAGTGTCTAATGAGTTGTTGGTGTAAGCTATGTTTTGGTGCCCGATATAGTTGTAGTTTTCTACATCCATGTCCACCTCAATTTGATATTTAATTTCTTGTTGCCAGTACCCTTTGGGTTTCTGAGCAAGACAAATGCTAGAAACAAAAAAGCTAAAAAGTAATAATTTTGTTCTCATAGTTTATTTGAGTAAAGTTTGTGTTAGACGTAAAGCGTTATAAGCGTTGATAATACCGCCGGTTCTAGATAAGTTGCTAAAAGAGGTTTGCTCTTCTTCACCAGGAGTGTTTACTTCTAAGTTGAGTGGTGTTACTGACTGCATTAATATACGTTTTAGTTGTTTTGCCGTCAACTCAGGATAGTATGCTTTGAGCATTGCGGCAACACCAGATGTAATAGGCGCTGCCATTGAAGTTCCACCTTGTAACTCATAGGTGTTGCCGGGCATTGAAGAATAGACGTCGTCGCCTGGAGCAAACACATCAACGTGAACTTTTCCATAGTTTGAAAATGAAGCCACTAAGTCTTTATCTGCAGAACGGCCGATAGCTCCGATACTTATAAAGTTGTCAGAAACCTCTTCTTCTAAAGAGAGTTGATCACTAGGATAGTTGGTGTATTTGTCCAAGTCTAGATTTCTTGAGTCGTTTCCTGCGGCATGAACGATGAGGACGTTTTTGTCGGCTGCATATGCGATGGCTTCTCTCACCCATTCTGAGTTTGGAGAAAAGGTTTTTCCGAAACTGCAATTTATTATAGAGGCTCCATTGTCAACAGCATATCGAATGCCTAGAGCTACGTCTTTGTCGTATTCGTCTCCGTTAGGAACGACCCTAACTGCCATTAGCTTGGCATAAGGAGTAACACCCCTAAACCCGGTACCGTTGTTGTTGGCTGCTAAAATTAACCCACTTACATGTGTGCCGTGTGATTCATCTTCATCTTTAGGTGTGGGATTAGCATCTCCATAACCACGATCAGTTATATCGTATGGGTCGTCACCGACGACGCTTCTGCCGTCATGTGATAGATTCAAAGAAATATTTGCTCTGTCATCATAAAAATTAATTCCTTCTGTTACTTCATCTAGTACGGCAGGTATGTTATCTGAGTACTCAAACATTTGTAGTAAAACGGCTTTGTTTTGAGCATTCACTGCGCTACTTGGTGTGTGCGCCTCTAATTCTTCTTTGGTGTAATCTTCTTTAGATAGTTCTTGTGAAACACTCTGATGTGCTTGAGAGACAAGTGTTTTAATTCTTTTGTATTGAAAAAGATTTTCCTTGGCCTTGGAAAGCTCTGTTTCGTGTTGTTTTTTTGCTTTGGCTAGGACCTTTTCTTCACCAAGGTTTTTTGCTATCATTCTAGGGTATTCAAGTTGTTCATCGTAGGAATTTCCTAAAAAGTTGTAACCTCTTGCGTCGTCAATGTATCCGTTTTGGTCGTCGTCAATGTTGTTGTTCGCTATTTCATCATTGTTCGCCCAAAGTTGGTTTTCAAGTTCAGGATGTTCAAGATCAATGCCAGAGTCTAATACAGCAACGACAATAGGTTTTGGTTGTCTATTAGGCAATATTTGCTCTGCTTTAAAGAGGCTTATTCCAGGTATACTGTCTTGTTGAAGGTCATATAAATGCCAGACTTTTTCTTCTTCTTCTGTGAGTCCAAGGGTTTTCTTGGCAAATGATGATAGTGTAAAATCTAATGGCTGTTTCTTTAATTTCGATGACCCGCATGACGCAAGAGTTAACGAGATAAGAATAGACAAGGAAACGTGTTTAAAAAAATGTTGCATGTTCTTTAAATTGTGTTTAGCGAAAAAGAGGCGTCGTGTCTAATGCCTTTTTCTGTCTTTTCCAGTGAACACATTTGATTGTGAGCATCGTGTTCAAAAAACAAATAAAAACCTTTTTCTTCAGCTTCAGTTAAAAACGCGGTTTTTTCTTTTAGTGTTTGTAGGGGCCTGACATCATATCCTGCAATATAAGGGAGAGGTATGTGGGCTAATGTAGGTATTAAATCAGCGGTGTATACTATCGTTTTTTCTTTGTACTGTATTTTGGGAATTAACTGTTTTTCTGTGTGTCCGTCAAACACTAAATAATCGAAGGGTAAAGTGTCGTTTCTAGATTTATCAATAAAGTTCAGTTGACTATTTTTTGCAATGGGTTCAAAGTTTTCTTTTAAAAAAGAGGCTTTCTCTCTGGCATTAGGTTTATTTGCCCATTCCCAGTGTTTGCTGTGAGTGTGATAAACGGCGTTCTTGAACGCGGGTTGAAAAAGCTCTGGTTTTTGAGGATTTCGTTCAACAGCCCCTCCGCAGTGGTCAAAGTGTAAATGTGTGAGAAACACATCAGTGATGTCGTCTTTGTGAAAACCCTTAGCTTTTAAAGAGGTTTCTAAAGAGTGTTTTCCCCAGCGATTGTAGTATGAAAAAAACTTGTCGGATTGTTTGTTGCCAAGCCCAGTGTCAATTAATACGAGCTTGTTCCCGCTTTCAATAAGTAAACACCTTGTGGCAAGTTCGACTTGGTTGTTGTTGTCTGCAGGGTTGGTTTTTTGCCAAAGGGCCTTAGGGACGATGCCAAACATAGCTCCACCATCGAGCTTGAAAAACCCTGCTTCTATTGCGTGTAGCGTCATTTTTTCTGACCGATAAGGTTTAAGAGTTGTTTGCCAAAATAGGACATGGCTTTAATTTCTGAAACACCTAAGAGGCGTTCTTTTTTGAAAATTAAAAGCGCTTTCCCGTTAGACTCTATGTGATAATAAGGCTGGCTTTCTAGAAAAAGCACAAGCTCGTCAGACAAAAATGTCTTGGTTGATCTTTCGTTTTTCCCGCTTAAATAAAATCTTTTGTTAAAGGTAGGGTGGTTTGCGATTTGAATGTCTTTAAAGCCCGCGATGTGATATAGTTTTTCTAGCAGCCCTTCTTTGTCAATGGTGAATGCGGGCGTAGAAAAAGGTAGTTTCACGTGGAACATTGTCGCCTTTATAGTCTCTTTGGCGATGAATTCTCCTTCACTATATTCTACGTCGAAAATGGTGATGTTATTTTGTTTATGAAAGAGCTGGTTGTATTTGTAGTTGAGGTTTTTTGTCTTGAAGTAAATAAAGTTTTTTAGTTCTTTTAGGTCGTTGTTCTTGTTTGGTCTGTAGTCCCAGTCGTGCTCTGAAGCCGTGTTTTGCAACTGTGTTTGTCTGCGGGTAAGATAGTTTTCTATTGGACCAATTGAAGAGAACGGGATGAGTTTTCTAACAGCTAATGGGTGTTCAGATTTTGCGCCGTGCTTATCTAGCCCCACCACTTCTATTTGACCTCCTTTTTTTGAAAACACCTCTATGTACCCTTCAATGCCTTCCATTGCGGTATTATCTACGAATTGACACATGCTTAAATCGATAATCACGTTGCTTTTTTCTGGTATTCGATCAATTTTGTTTTTGAGTTGGTAAAAATTTAGAAAGGAACAAAAATGTTTCACGCTCACAACGTACTGTTCATCTTCTTTGAAGGCCAAAACATTTGGTTTTAATACGTTTCTTAGAAAAACACCAACACTTTTGTTTAGAAATAAGTGAATAATAATAGTGGCTAGTATTCCCATTAAGATTCCGTTGATGAGATTACTGATTACGGTCACTAAAACGGTAACAACAAATATTAAAAGTTGTTCTTTCCCAATTTGTGCTATTTTGAAAAACTTGGAAGGAGTGGCAAGTTTATATCCGGTATAAACTAAAATTGCGGCAAGGGCCGTAAGTGAAACCCTTTCTAGCTGTTGCTGAAATAAGAGAATGAAAAGCAACAAGAAAAAGGCATGAAAAAAGTTGGCAGAACGATTGCTTGCTTTGTTGTTAACATTTACCGAGCTTCTGGCGATAACGGTAACCACGTTTAGCCCTCCGATTAATGCGCTGAGAATCGTGCCAAGACCAAGAGCTTTAAGGTCTTTGTTTACGTTTGATCTTCGGGATTCTGGGTCTAATTTATCAACAGCCTTAATGCTAAGAAGAGATTCTATGCTGGCGATAAGAGTTAGGCTAATCACAAAAGACCAAAAGGCTCCTTCTGTTATTAAAGAAAAATCAGGAAAGGGAAGTTTGGTGAAAATAGATTCGGGAACGTTAATCATTAAGGATTCTTTAATCGGGTATTCTTTACCAACAAATTGATAATAATAGGTGCTCCCAATACTGATCAATAAGATCCACATAGGTGCAGGAATTAGCTGCACGTAGCGGTTTCTGATTTTTGGATAAAAAAGCATTATACAAAAACTAATGACCCCAATAATTCCAGCAAACGAAGCACTAAAACCCATGGTTGAAAGCTTCGTGCTAAACTCATATACCATCTCTGGAATTGAGAGAAGTAATTCTGCAATACTCTCCTTACCTCTTTCTAACCCCAGCATAACATGAAACTGTTTAGCCAAGATTCCTAGACCTATTGCGGCCAACATGCCTTGAATAGCAGAAGAAGGAAAGAAATCAGATAAGCGTCCCATTTTAAGAAAACCTAAAGCCATAACGACTACTCCTGAAATTAAAATAGCCGCTAGGGTGTATAAATAACCTTGATAATTATCTCCGTTGCCTAATGTCGTTATGGCTCCTAATACCACAATAACTAAGCCGTTTCCTGGGCCTGAAATGGTGACATTAGATCCTCCCAAAATGGAGACAACAATACCCCCAATTACAGCAGTTAAAACACCGGCAATAGGAGGCGCGCCGCTAGCTAAGGCCAAGCCAAGCCCAAGAGGAAGGGCTATGAGTGAAACCACAAATCCAGAAAACATGTTTTTGGGTAAATCTTTTAAGAAAAGGGTTTGATTTCTGTGCATGATAAAGGGGTTATGATGCTCTAACAATTAGCAAGTCAGTTGGTAAATCAGACAATATGAATTCAATATCTCTGGTGAAAATTCTAGAGAATAGATTTGTGTTTTTAGGAGCATTGATAACCAGTAAATCCGCGCGGACAACTTCGGCGTAATGCCCAAGAGAATATCCTCGTCTGCCAAAAATGGATTGTGTTTTAAGCTGAATTTCTTTTTTGAGTCCTTTTGGGATATCATTAATGATTTGATGCACTCTCTTGTCTTCTCTTTCGGTAATTTCAGATTCTTTTTTAACCGCTTGTTTTAGTGAGGAATCGTCTTCGACGCTTATTTTTAGCTCACTGTCTTGAATTTCTTCTACGACGGTAATTTGTTTGCTCTGTAATTTATGTCCAGCAAAAAAAGCTTGAGAAATGGTAGCTGAAGTATTTTCATTGTCCAAACCATTGACGACAATATGCTGACACTGTTTTCTTTTAATTGAAGGGTTGATTAGTAATAGTACAGAACAATTGACATGACGGGTTAATTTACGAGCGACAGAACCTACATAAAAACGATACAGAGTTTCGTGTTGTTGCGCTCCCAACACTAATAAATCAACATCAGAATTGTTAACGAAGTTTTTAATGGTAGAATAGGGGTCGCCTTCTTTCCAAATGATTTCCTTGACTTTGTCTGGATACTCCGTCTTGTTTATAACCCTGCTAATCTCACCCTCTTTTTGTTCATTATAGGCGCCTACGTGCATTAAAATGAGCTCGGCATCAAAATAATGGGCTACTCTAGTGACTTCAGTGATGTTTTGATTAAGCGTGGGGGAAAAGGCAAACCCAAATAAAATGGTATTAAAACCCTCCTTCGTCTTCTTGATTTCCATAAGGTTTAACAATTCTTTGCATTAATATACAAATTAATCGTTAAGCTTGAGAACGGCCATAAAAGCTTGCTGTGGAATTTCAACATTACCTACCTGACGCATGCGTTTTTTTCCTTTTTTCTGTTTTTCAAGAAGTTTTCTTTTACGAGAAATGTCTCCTCCATAACACTTTGCCGTAACATCTTTTCTTAAGGCCTTGATGGTTTCTCTTGAAATAATTTTCGACCCAATTGCGGCTTGAATAGGAATGTCAAATTGTTGTCGTGGAATGAGCTCTTTTAGCTTTTCACACATTTTTTTGCCTATGGTATGCGCGTTATCAAAGTGAACTAGCGCAGACAAGGCATCAACTGGTTGTGCATTGAGCAGTATGTCCACTCTAACAAGCTTAGATATTCTTAACCCCAATGGACTGTAATCAAACGAAGCGTATCCTTTGGAAACGGTTTTTAATCGGTCGTAAAAATCAAAAACAATTTCCGCAAGCGGCATGTCGAAACTTAGCTCTACACGCTCGGTGGTGAGGTAGGTTTGATTGGTTATTGTTCCACGTTTATCTATACACAACGACATTACGTTTCCAACAAAATCTGCCTTGGTGATTATTGAAGCTTTTATAAAGGGTTCTTCCACACGATCAATACTTGAGGGGTCGGGCAGGTCAGAGGGGTTGTTGACAATCACAATTTCATCTGGATCTTTCTTGGTAAAGGCATGGTAACTAACGTTTGGAACAGTTGTAATAACGGTCATATTAAATTCCCGTTCTAACCGTTCCTGTATAATTTCCATGTGCAACATCCCTAAGAATCCGCAGCGAAAACCAAAGCCCAATGCCGCAGAACTTTCTGGGACAAAAACTAAGGAGGCATCGTTAAGCTGAAGTTTTTCCATAGATGAACGCAGTTCTTCATAGTCTTCCGTGTCTACTGGATAAATGCCTGCAAAGACCATGGGTTTTACATCTTCAAAACCTTCGATTGCACTATTTGCCGGTGAACCTGAAAGGGTTATGGTGTCCCCTACTTTTACTTCTCGGGCATCTTTGATACCGGTAATTAAGTATCCAACATCCCCGGCGTGAATTTCTTTCTTTGGTTCTTGTTTTAACTTTAATGTACCTATTTCATCTGCAAAGTAATCTTTGCCGGTGGCCATAAATTTTATTTTTTGACCTTTTTTAATTGACCCGTTAAGCACTCTAAAATAGGTTTCTACTCCTCTAAATGGATTGTAAACAGAGTCAAAAACAAGGGCTTGCAGCGCACCTCCTGGCTCACCTTTTGGTGCCGGTACACGCTTGATGATAGCGGTTAAAATGTCTTCTATTCCTAAACCTGTCTTAGCACTTGCAGGCACAACTTCTTCTGCCTTGCAACCTAGCAGATCTACGATGTCATCTGTGACTTCTTCTGGGTTGGCGCTGGGTAAATCAATTTTATTTAACACAGGAATAATTTCCAAATCGTTTTCTAAGGCCAAGTAGAGGTTTGATATGGTTTGAGCCTGAATGGATTGTGCAGCATCTACAATTAAGAGGGCTCCTTCGCAGGC
Organism: Flavobacteriaceae bacterium; assembly: GCA_002691685.1. GTDB lineage: Bacteria > Bacteroidota > Bacteroidia > Flavobacteriales > Flavobacteriaceae > UBA3478. Next base: position 13,536 of record NZIQ01000076.1, read on the forward strand.
GGCGATTGAACGCGAAACCTCGTATGAAAAATCGACGTGACCGGGAGTGTCAATAAGATTAAGCGTATAGATTTCTCCATTGTGTTCGTATTGCATTTGGATAGCGTGAGACTTTATGGTAATTCCGCGTTCACGCTCTAGGTCCATATTGTCCAAAAGTTGGTCTTGTTTTTCACGATCACTTATAGAACCAGTAAAATCTAAAAGCCTGTCTGCTAATGTGCTTTTACCGTGGTCTATATGCGCAATAATGCAAAAGTTTCTTATGTTTTTCATAGCTGTAAAGAGCGAATATATAACAGAGCTCTTTGCTGGGCAAAGATAATCTTTTTGTGGCTGAGAAAATATATTTAGTAGTTTTACAACAACCCTTTTGAGCATGACTAAAAACCCCCTTTTGTTTTTTGTATTATTGACATTATTGGCAGTGTCGAAAATCTTTGCCCAGTATGAGCTTAACGGAAGGGTTATTACTAAAAACTTAGGAGAGAAAATGCCTTATGCTGCGGTGAGCCTGTTCAGCGCACAGGATTCCGCTTTTTATAAAGGAACTTCTGCGGACGACCAAGGATTATTTCGCTTTGAAAATGTTGAAAAGGGCATTTATTTCTTAGAGGCAGTATTCATGAGTAATACTTCTGACCGTGTAGCCGTAGACGTTATGAATGATACGAACTTTGGTTCAGTTGTTTTACCCGAAGCTGTTTTAGAGCTTGACGAAGTCGTTGTAGCCTACAAGAGGCCTAGTCTTAAACGATACCCCGATCGATTAGTCTTTGAGGTTGAAAACAGCATTGTAAGCGCGGGAAACAGCTGGGATGTTTTGAGAAACACCCCTGGCGTTGTATATAACCAAAATCAAATTGAAATTAAGGGTCAAGCTGCAGAGGTTTATATAAATGGAAAAGAGGTGCCGATGTCTTTTGAGGAAACGCTACAATTACTCAAGGTGCTGTCTGGATCTCAAATTCAATCGATTGAGGTTATATCAAACCCTTCAGCTAAGTATGATGCTGAAGCTGCAGCTATTGTGAATATTAACACTAGTGCAAATATTAACCCTGGATACAAGTCAACATTAAGCGTGAACTACACCCAGGGGATTTTTCCAAAATATGAGTTGAGTTCGGCTCATTTCTATAAATCAAATCGGTTTAGCGCTTATTTTACCTACGCCTTGAATCCAAAAAAAGAAAGAGACACCGGGGAAAAAGGAATTCGATTTATTAACAGTAACACCACAACAGAAGAGTGGGTCGCTGAAAATCAGTTGGACATTAGGTCTACTCCTCAGCTCTTTAGTTCTAACTTGGAATATCAATTGTCAGACCGACAATCAATATCATTACAGTCGTATTATAGCACCAACAAGAAGCAAGATTTTCAAAGCGCGCAACGCACGTCTATTTTTTCTTCTGCACTAGACTCTATTCAGGCTACAGACGGCAATGAAAATAGAACCACAGATAATATCGCTGTTGATCTTACCTATGAGCTTGGTTTTAAACAGTCTGAGGCTAAACTAAAACTGAACTTACACAAAACTCTTTTTGACGAAAGTACAGCACAATACCTTAATTCTACTTATACGACCCCATCTAATACTGTCTTGAACGAAGTTGATTTAAGCCTTGTCACGGACCGACTTATTGATATTAACATTCAACAACTGGATTACAGTATTCCCTTTCAAGAGAATCATTTATTTTCGGTGGGCGCAAAAAATGCAGTGATTGATTCGGAGAACAACATCAAAACTCAAATTGACTTTTCCTCTGGCGGGGGACAAGCTCCTCTTAGCGAAAGATTTGTTTATGAAGAACAAGTTCAGGCGTATTACATTCAATCAGATTTTAGTTGGGATCAATCAGCCTTAAGCCTTGGATTAAGAGCTGAGCATTCTTTGTCTATAGGAACTTCATCCGCTAGTGGAGAGGTGAATGAATTTGAAGTGAACGGACTATTTCCGTCTATGGCGTGGAGTTATTACTTAAACGAGAGTAGTTCGATAACTATAGATTATGCACGAAAGATTGACAGACCTCGTTATCAAGATCTAAACCCCTTTCGCCTTTATTCTACAGAAAATGATTTTTTAGAAGGAAACCCAAACTTGAAGCCGAGCTTTTCAAACAACCTAAACTTCAACATGAGTTTACGCAACTGGTATTTTGATGTCTATTATCGCGACAACGGACAGTACATCAGTTATTTGGTTTTTCAAGACAATGAGAATAGACTATTAAGAGAATACAGGCAAAATGTGCTGTCTAGTAATTCTTATGGTTTGGATGTGACTTATGTCGGAGCTTTAACGAATTTCTGGCAAACTTATTTATACCTCTCTTTGTTTTATGAAGATGAAACTTTTGTCGCAGAGGCTTCAAAAAATCAGGCTTACACCAATGAAATACAAGGAGTACTTGCCTTCTTAAAAAATGATGTAGTGTTGAACAAGGAAGGAGATTTTACCGCTGAATTTAGTGCTTCATATTTTTCAAAGTACTTGTTTGGCTCTTATACACAATCTCCGATAACGCTTCTGAATGTTGGACTTCGCAAGACCTTCAATAATGACAGGATTGTTCTTAGTCTCAGCGCGGAAGATTTGCTAGGAAAGGCAAATGCGGTTTACACTAGCCGTTATTTAAATCAAGACAACTATTTTAGAACGGTTCCCGAAACTCAGTTCGTAAAGTTTGGAGTTCAATTTAATTTGGGCAATTTTAAATTAACCGAAAAAGATCTACAGTTAGACAAAAGTGAGCGCAGTCGTTTAGAAGATAAAGGTTAATACCTAAATTTGTTACGATTAAAATTGAAGCGTTGACGAAAATAGCTGATATCACCCTGCCTGACTTTCCTCTTTTGTTGGCTCCAATGGAAGATGTGAGTGACCCCCCTTTTAGAGCACTCTGCAAGGAGAACGGTGCAGACGTTGTCTACACTGAATTCATATCTTCGGAGGGATTGATTCGAGACGCGGCAAAGTCAACAATTAAACTGGATATTTACGAAAAGGAAAGACCAGTAGGCATTCAAATATTCGGCGCTGAAATGGATTCTATGCTCAGAGCCGTGGAAATTGTCGAACAATCCAAACCCGATATCATAGACATCAACTTTGGTTGTCCTGTAAAAAAGGTGGTGTGTAAAAATGCAGGAGCGGGAATACTTAGAGACATTCCGCTTATGGTCAAATTAACTGAGGCCATGGTAAAGCATACAAACTTACCAGTCACTGTTAAGACGCGTTTAGGTTGGGACAGCAATAGTATACAAATTGTAGAAGTTGCAGAACGCCTACAAGACGTGGGAATTAAAGCCATTTCAATTCACGGGAGAACCCGAGTACAAATGTATAAGGGAGACGCAGACTGGAAACCTATAGCGCAAGTCAAAAATAATCAGAGAATGCACATTCCAGTCTTTGGAAATGGAGACGTTCACAGCCCTGAGGCTGCAGTTAAAATGCGAGATGAGTATGGTTTAGATGGCGCAATGATTGGAAGGGCAAGTATTGGAAATCCTTGGTTTTTTGGGCAAGTAAAACACTTTTTTGAAACAGGAACTCATAAAGATCCTCCGAGCATGCTCGATCGTATTGAAGCCGCAAGAAGACATTTGGAGATGTCTATTCAATGGAAAGGCGAAAAACTGGCCGTCTTTGAAACAAGAAGACATTATACCAATTATTTTAAGGGGATACCCAATTTTAAACCCCACCGTATGAAGATGGTGACCTCAGATACCGCTCAAGAGGTCTTTAAAGCTTTTGATGAAGCTTATCACAAGTTTGCTGACTTCGACTTTTGCAAACTAGCCTAGGATAGCAATCTAGGCGATACTTTTTGTGCGGCAACAAGCGAAGAGATGCTTCCTAGTACAGAAATGGTCACTAATACAATTAGATAATTTACAGCTGTTATATTTACGGGATAGGGTAGATTTGGTGCTATTTTAAGCCATTCGAATTGAATTTGTGAGCTGATAATTAACGAACCAAAAAGAAGACCAACCCCTCCCCCTAAAACACTAATGAATAGGCCTTGTACAAAGAAGATGGATTTGAGATGAGAAATAGTAAGCCCCATTTGAGCAATTGATCTAAGCTGTTCTTTTTTATCAATGATAATGGTAATAAGCGCACCGGTTAAGTTAAACAAGGCGATGATCAAGATGAGCGTAAATACGGTATAAGTTGCTGCAAACTCAGTGTTGAGCATCTTGTAAAGGGCCGCGTTGAACTCTTCTTTGCTCTTGATTTCTATTTCTTCAGATAATAGCTCACGCAGCTCAGCATAAATCGTTTTAAAATCTGCGGGATTATTAGCGCGCACGATCAAGGAGGTGTATTCTTCAGGATGTAATTCGAGTAAATTTTGAACTAAAGCCATATCGGTATAAAGCAAACTATTGTCTGATTCTTCATCGAGTGAAAAAACACTTGAAACAACTACATGGGCTCTATTGAAAGGCTGACTACCTATACCTTGACTAGCAAAAGTTAAATTACCTTTTTTAGGAACCAGCAATTGTAGGGGGTTTTCGAAGTTTAAAATAGGAAGCTCTAATTTGTTAGAAAGCCCAATTCCGATTGAAGAAAGGTTGTTTTCTAAATTCCAATTGCCAAAGAAAAGAGCTTCATCTATAGGCGAAACCTCAGAGTAGTTTTCAGAAACGCCAACAATAGTGGCGATGGTACTATTGTTTTTAAACTGCAGATAGACTTTTTCTCTAACTTCTGCGGCTAGATAGGTTACCTCATCAAGCCCTCTGATTTTTTGAAGTTCATCGTCAGAGACCTTAAGAAACTTTCCGCTCGATGGGCTAATTTGAAAATCAGGATCGTAGTTGTTTGTATAACTTAAACTATAGGTTCGTAGACCAGAAAATGCCGAGAGGACTATAAATAAGGCTGCACTTCCAATGATAATCACGGTAAATGTGATGTAATTGATAAGGTTGACAGAGCGCTGTGTGCTTTTTGAAAAAAGATATTTTTGAGCAATGTAAAATAGCGCTTTCACTTCTTTTTTCGTTTAGCTAACAGTTCTGGGTTTTTAAGAGGGTTGTTTTCACCTTTCAAAGAGCTGTTCACCTGATCCATATAATCTAAGGAATCGTCAACGAAGAAAAGAAGCTCTGGCATTCTTCGAATTTGGTGTCTAGTTCGTTGGGCAACTTCGTGCTTGATCAGAGCGGCGTTTGATTTAATGCCCTCGATTAATTCTTGGGCTTTGTCGGAAGGAAATATGCTGAGGTAAACTTTTGCAATAGACAGATCGACAGTTACGCGAACTTTAGAAACTGAAATTATCGTTCCTAATAGACCTCCATCTTGGACTGCTCGTTGTAATATTTCAGCAAGGTCTTTTTGAATTAGGGCTGCGAACTTTTTTTGTCTTTCTGATTCCATCTGAGCTCAAAGATACTGCAAAACTTAAACCTTCAACATCAACCTTAGTTTGCATGGATTCTTGTCGTTTCTTTTTGAATGATAAAAATTTATTACGCAGTCGAGAACGCTGAGTACAATCTTTTTTTATTTGAGATTTGGATTATCTTTGCACGAGTTTTAAGGTTGTCATTTCAAAGAAAAAGTTTGAGGACAATCTATTGCGAAATTCAAAACATTATATTGTGATGAATTTAGGTCCTATAGCTCAGTTGGTTAGAGTAGCTGACTCATAATCAGTTGGTCCCTGGTTCGAGCCCAGGTGGGACCACCAACAGAAAACCTCAACATGTTGATTTACAACTTGTTGGGGTTTTATTTTTATAGTCTAACCTGTAATAAAGTCCCATTAATCAGTCCATTAACTCTTTCTAATATACGAAAAATTCCTGTATTTTAGTACCCT